>JALZCF010000698.1 GCA_030863245.1 Chloroflexota bacterium | reverse complement strand
TACCTAGGGTGATCTCGCTACACTGCTCCATTGTTGGCTGAAGGGTGGCGGAGGGTAGCCTGCACGCGGGAGATGGACCGGCTGTCGTAAAGAAAGGAGAGCAGGTACAAGACGCGCCGCTGCGCGCGCGCCAGCACGTTCCTGAGCGCTGCGTGCAATAAAGGGCTCTCCTCCTCAGTACCGATACCCACCAGTGCCGCTAAGAGGCAAGCTGCGCCGATGATGCATGACCATGTTCCCATGCCGGTTCCTGCTTTGAGCTCGCCTATATGAGGGCTCGCTCCTGTCGGATTCTGTGCCTCAAGCCGCCTTCCGCGCCACAAATATCAACTCGCCCGGATACTTCGAGCCATACGGATTCTTGTCATAGTCCGCATAAACTTGCTGAACTTCAAACCCACACCGTGCCAGCAGATGCTCTGCCTCAAAGCGATACAGGTACCGCATCGCGAAGGCATGCACCAGCACCTCTTCACGGCCATCCGGATGGGTGATGTAGTAGATCAGCTCGACATGATTGATCTGGTTGAAGTAATCTCGGTCAACCACCTTGTGGCGACGGATAATCCGCCGACCATCGGGCGTGGTAAACTCCGGTTCGTCGCCAAACTCCTCGCCCAGGTTCTCCTGCACTAACACCTCCAGCGAGGGGTTGAAAATGTCGAGAATCAGCTGGCCATTGTCGACCAAATGGCGATGAATTGACCGCAAGCAAGACATCTGGTCCTCGACCGTCGTCAGGTGTTGAAAGGGCCTGAACGGGAGGGTCACCAACTGGAAGGTTTGTGCCAGATCGAAGTCGCGCATATCGGCCTGTACCAGTTGGACTCTGGATTGCACCGCTTCCGGTTCGTCGAGCAGCCGCTTCCGGCACACCTCCAGCATCTGCGGGGAGGCATCGAGGCCCGTAATCTCAACGCCCGCTCGTGCGGTGGGGATCAGTACCCGCCCGGTCCCACATCCCACCTCCAGGACAGGACCGCCTGCTGATTGAGCTGCTTCGACGAAGAACGCGACATCTTGGCGGGTGCGATACGGCACCACATAGTCGTAGAGGTCGGCGATGAACGCGTAGGTGTCATACCCCCCAGCTTGATCCATAGGAACCTCCTTGACGGCGCACGAACATCGGGATGCTCTGCCGGCGCTACTTTTAATCGCCTGCTCAGGCGCCTGCTTCTTCTGCTTTGGCGTCCCGAACCTGGTGGAGCAGGTCACTGGGTTGGTCAACGTGTCACGTCTACTGATTGTTCGATCTTTGGCAAGGATGGGCCACCGCCAGTCAGGCACGCCAAAATGCCCAGCCAAGACGAACGAATGCGTAGAGCATTGCGCCACCGACCAACAGTTTGAGCCAGGCCTCTCCTATCACAAAGAGGATACTGAACAGGCCGAAGACTGCCAGCAGGCCCCCAAGCGTGGTGATGAAACGCCGCCGCCAGCGCGTCTCCTCGCGCCATGCGCCCGTACGCCACGCTGCTTTCATCTCTTGGAAGGAAAACTCATCGTGTGCCTGCCCGCCGATCGTTCTGCTCCAACGGTGATACGTGGAGGTGGGCCACACATCGGGAACCGCCTCCCGATCGCGGTTCCCACGCGAGAGGGCTTCCCCTGCCTCGTCGCTCGTGGGCGTTCCTTCCAGCAGGATCATGTGGAGAATGCCGCCTATCATCAGGACAAAGCCGATGGCAGACATGCCAATCGTAGCGATCAACAGCGGGGACTTGTGCTGAGCGATGAAGGCATCCAGATCTTGCAGCAGCGGCACCGTCTCGCTGAGGATGGCGGTCAGCAGCACGATGGCCAGAATACCACTCCAACCTAGAACGTTTCTCACGACATGTGTCATCGTCCGTCCCCCTTTCGCTGAAACAACATAGGCTATGCCCGCTGCTGACGCCCTCTAATACCAGTTGTGGTATAAAGCCTCACAAACACGCGGAGACGGTTCGTAGTAAACACTTTAGTGTTTGTGAGGCAGACGAACACTAAAGTGTTTACTACGAACCTTTACGGCGTTTCAAAATACAACTCGAACTCATTTTGCCCTACCCTATTCTGACAATGCCAGGCACATACGC
>JALZCF010000629.1 GCA_030863245.1 Chloroflexota bacterium | reverse complement strand
GTCTACGGGCGGGTATGGATCGACGGCGTCACCAACCAGCCCGGGCCAACGATTGGTCTGCTTGCCCAGCTGGGCTATGGACCCGAGGGTAGCACCTCGAATGGAAATAGTGTGTGGAAGTGGGTGGAAGCCAGCTTCAATGTGGATGTGGAGAATGACGATGAGTACGTGGCCCAACTCTACCCGCAGGAAGTTGGCACCTTCAACTACGTCTATCGCTACAGCACCGACAATGGCCTGAGCTGGCTCTACGCGGATCTGAATGGCCCCTTCACCGGAACGCCACCCAACCCGGGCAAGCTGACGGTGAACTCGTCGGGGGACACGACGCCCCCTGCGGTGCCGACTGGCTTGAATGTCGTAACGGCCTCCAACACCTCTGTCGAACTCGCCTGGAATGCGCATCCCGACACCGACAGCGACCTCGCTGGCTTTGAGGTGTATCGTGACGGGAACCTCCTCGCGACGTTGTTCGACGCATCCGCCACGGGCTACACTGACAACAGCGTGAGCGAGGGCAATCCCTACGAGTACTACATCAAGGCCTTCGACACGAGCTGGAATCGCTCGTCAGCGTCCAACACCGTGACGGTCACAGCCGAAAGGCGCACAGTCACGGTCACCTTCAACGTCACAGTGCCCGATATAACCCCCTCGGAAAGCACCGTCTATATCGCGGGCACACTCAGCGCCCTCGACGGCAATTTGCCGGATTGGGATCCGATGGGTGTCGCGCTCACAAAGGTCAGCGACACGGTGTGGAGCATAATCCTGAGCGGTCCGGAAGGCACACCGATCGAGTACAAGTACACGCTCGGGTCGTGGGAGTTTGTTGAGAAGGGCGCCAACTGCGAAGAGCTTGACAACCGCACCCTGAGATTGGACTATGGCAGCGACGGCACGATGGAAGTGAACGATACGGTGCTCAACTGGCGCAACGTCGCGCCCTGTGGCAACTAAGGCCGCCACCCCTCTATCATCACAACGAACCTCTCGGGGCTTTTCGGCTCCGGGAGGTTTTTCTATGTGTGTACCCCTGTTCTTAAAGGTGGGACTATCCAGCAAGGTTACGCCAGTAACGCCACCGCCTTCCGTATATCGAGCGCAACTCCCCTCAGAAAGCCACCCACTCGCCCCATCCCCTTTGCGTCCTTGCGTCCTTGCGTTTTTGCGTCTTAGCATCTTTGCGAGAGCCCTTTTTCATCCTTCATCCCTCATCCTTCATCCTTCCGTTACACCCCCACACTCCGTTCCACACAGAACATCCTGTGGATAAGTAGGTGGATGAGGTGGATAACTATCGAAAGGCGTGGGACAAACCTGTGAATAGATTACGTGGTAGTCGCAGTAGCTGTGGATAAACACGTTCGAGAGAATCCTTTCCAACCCGAACCAGACAATTCCCCTCATCTTGCAATCCGTGCTTTACCCCATCAGCCATTGACAGCCCCGATGTCTCTCACAAGTGTAGAAGTGTAGACGTGTAGACGCGTAGACACCCCCCTCTAATCGTCTGCACTTCACATAAAGTGGCTAACTGTAGACCGTAGACCTGTAGACGGCGGTCGAAATGCGCCGTCTACATCGACACGTTGGTAGCTGGTAGATAGTAGGTGGTAGATACGAATCCCCATCTACCCTCTACCATCTACGACCTGCCCCGAAAGTGTAGAGGTGTAGAGGCGTAGAGACCGCTCGCACCGCCCCTTTTTCTCTACACTTACGGAAGGCAGAAGGCGGAAGGCGGAAAGATGAAAAGACGTTATCCGTGCCGTAATTCATCCTTCCTCCTTCCTCCTTGCCGTGCGATGTCCCATTTTGGCGATTTTCCGACTGAGATTTCGCAAAGTGGGACATTTGAGACATTTCCTACCCTGTCCCATTTTGCTCATTTTCCGACTGCAAGCTGCCGGAAATGGGACATTTGGGACACGCCCTACCCTGTCTCATCATCCTCCTTTCTCGATGAAAATCCATAAAATGAGACAGTTGGGACATCACCCGCTTGTCGACCGATGTCCCATTTGCTGCTTGTCTCGACTGGCAAGGCCCAGAAATGGGACATTTGAGACATCACACGTCTCTACTGTAGGTGGGACAGCGGGTGGCAGGGAGGCACACCGTTACGTGGGGCACGGGCGAGGCAACCGGGAGCGAGGATCCGCCGCCAAGGACCGCCTCGCCCGGTTTCCTTGCCCCCAACAGGTTGTCCCATGGCTGAGGGGCCCGTGGGCGGAACGCTGGGTATGAAAATGATGGGTACATTCTTTCAGGCTAAAATGTCCGCTTTTGGCGGTTTTCAGGCTAAATTTCTCGAAAATCGGACATTTCGGACATCAGACACACCTCGAAAAATGTCCGATCCGGACATTTTTCCGACTAGAACCCCCCGAGAATCGGACATTTCAGATATCACCTTGGTGCCCCGATCCTTGTCTGATTTTCCCCGTTTTTGGACCAAAATTCCCCAAAATCGGACACAAATCGGACATTTCAGACATCGCCCCCGCCCCCTCACCCCGTCCCTTCCCAGCTGTTACACCCCCACACTCCACACCGTTACACTCCCACACCCCGTTCCCTTCATCCTTCCGTTCTGCCTCTCACCAACCCGCCAAGCCTTCCTTCCGTTCTTTGCGCCTTTGCGTGAGATAGCCGTTTTGTCCCTCGCCAAGCAAAAAGGGTAGCCCCCAGGCTACCCTTTCGTCAGCGCGCCTTGCGATTGGCTACTAGCCAATCACTACCGGCTCATGGCTGGCCTTTCTTACCGGCGTCGTAAGAAGGCTGGAATATCCAGATCCTCACGATCGAAGTTGCGGACGGGGAACTCCTTCACCTTCTCGTGCAGGCGGGTACCGCTCGGCTTGGCCTGGTTCGTGGGTGATTGGCGGTTCGACGGCATAGCAGAGTTCGGTGGAACGGAGCGACCTTGATTGGCGGCGCGAGGCAGCGCGTTCTGGCGGGCCTGCTGCTCGAAACCGGTGGCGATCACGGTGATGCGCAGCTCATCCTCCAGCGACGGCTCGATCACCGCACCGAAGATGATGTTGGCGTTCGGGTCGGTTGTGCCGCGGATGATCTCGGCTGCCTCATTGACCTCGAAGAGGCTCAGGTCCGGGCCACCCGTGATGTTGAAGAGCACGCCGCGTGCCCCGTCGATGGTGATGTCGAGCAGCGGACTGGCGATCGCCGCCTGGGCGGCCTCTGTCGCTCGGTTCTCGCCATTGCCAACACCAACGGCCATCAACGCGGCACCACCCTGTGCCATGATCGAGCGAACGTCCGAAAAGTCGAGGTTGATCAAGCCCGGCTTGGTGATCAGCTCCGAGATGCCCTGAATACCCTGCCGCAGCACATCATCGGCAGTTCGGAAGGCATCCTGGATAGAGACGCGCTTGTCCACGATTTGGAGCAGGCGATCGTTAGGAATCACGATAAGGGTGTCGACCTCCTCCTGGAGTGTCTCCAATCCGACGCGTGCATTCTCGGAACGGCGGTGGCCCTCGAAGGCGAAGGGGCGTGTTACCACACCGATCGTAAGTGCCCCCTCCTCGCGGGCGGTACGCGCCACGACAGCGGAAGCCAATGTGCCAGTCCCACCACCCAGACCCGCCGTGATGAAGACCATATCCGCGCCGCGCACGGCATCGCGCAGCTCGTCCACGCTCTCCTCTGCAGCCTTGGCGCCAACTTCCGGATTACCCCCCGCACCGAGACCACGCGTTAGCTTATCGCCAATACGCACGCGATGGGGTGCCTCGGAGAGGAGTAGCGCCTGAGCGTCTGTATTCACGGCAACGAAGTCTACCCCATGGATTCCCTCGGCGATCATGCGGTTTACCGCATTCGTGCCGCCCCCGCCCACACCAACAACTTTGATGTTGGCAAAGTTCTCGACTTCCGTCCCGTGCTGGCTGTCGTCCTGATACGTCCCGTACATTGATTGATTCCCTCCTGGATTGAATAAAGGTGTATAAGCTCCCCGGACGCCGCCCACCCATCGGTTGAGACAGCAGGTCGGAGTTTGACGGCGGTAGAACAGTGAAGTCAAAGACGAGTTATCTCAACAAATAAATCGTCTAAAGATACATTTTTGTCATAAATACCTCCTTTTATCTATTGAACCTCAGTATCCTGCCTGTTATTGTTCGGTAATGGCTCGATGGCCCACCCTTCAACCTGGCAGTAAGGCAGAGAACCAGGCGCGGAGGCGCTCCATCCACGGCGATGACACACCCTTGCTGTTCATGACGAGCCGATGGCGCCTTCCCTGTGCATGGTCTTGGTGCATGCCCCACTCGAGTAATCCGACGCTTGTGGCATAGGCCGGGCTACCAAGCACATCCACCAATCCAGTTAATCCTGTCGGCGTGGCAACCCGCACTGGCAGGCCGAAGAAGTTACGTCCCGCCTCCTTCAGCCCAGGGAGCTGGGAGCTTCCGCCACAGAAGACCAACCCCGCCGGGAGGAGACCGTCGTACCCGCTGCGCTTCATCTCCCGTTGGATCAGGTCGAAGATATCGGCGACACGATGTTCAAGAATCTCTGCCACATCTCGCCGGGTTAGTTGGCGTAATGGATCATCTCCGAAGTGAGCGATATCCAAGGGTGCATCGTCTGTCACGCTCGCCGCGGCAGCACAGCCATATCGCTTCTTGATCTCCTCTGCTACGGGATAGGGACATTGCAGCCCCACAGCCAGGTCATGCGAGAGGTGATATCCCCCAATCGGGAGCGATACCGTGTGCCAGACCGCGCCCTCGAGAAAGATGGAGATATCGGTTGTGCCTCCGCCGATATCCACCAGCACCACACCCAATTCCTTCTCATCTTCAATTAGCACCGCCGCCCCACTGGCAAGCGGCTCCAGCACGAAGGCATGCGCGCGCACGCCAACCGCCTCGCAGCATTGCTCGTACGTTTGCAACGCGGTGGAAGCCGCCGTGACGATGTGTGCCTCTACCTCCAACCGATATCCATGGAGGCCGACCGGGTCACTCACGCCGTTGGAGCCGTCTAACCAGTAACCTCGAGGCACCACATGAATGACCTCCTGCGAGTGTGGGATGGCGATGGCGCGAGCTGACTCCAGCGCCTGACGCACGTCATCATCCTCGATACGATGATTAGGACGATTGACCGGTGCCGTACCGCGGCTGTTGAGTGCGACAATATGGCTTCCGGCCACCCCCACGTAGGCCTCCGCGATCTCGTGGCCAGAGGTGCGTTCCGCCTTCTCCACGGCCGTGTGAATGGCATCTACCGCTTCCTCTACGTTGACGATGACGCCTTTCTTGATTCCCCTCGAGGGTACAATCCCAACCCCGATGATCCGCAGGCGTTGGTGCTCATCTGACTCGCCCACAAGGCAGGCGATCTTCGTAGTGCCAATGTCTAGTCCTGTCACAATCGTGCTCATAACGTCCGTCCTTCGTTCTTTAAGGAATGGCAGCCGCTTGACCTACACGGTAGTAAGGGTGCTCCGGCGCAGTGAGATCGAGGAGGAGAATTTCCTCTGCCGGGCGAATTTGCTCTTTAAAAGCCTCAAACGCTCTAACTTTCGTGGATAGGCGAGTGTGGTCCCCAAAGATCACGCGCCATCCCTCAGTTGCGACAAAGGAGAGGCCATTACCGGCTTCCCAATCGAAGGCTCGACGTTCTGGGATGATCCCTGTCAACTCCCTAGCCGTACGGATGGCCTCGGTGTCGACCTCACTGCCTGGTTCCACCGGCGTATCATGCAGATCCCGAACAACAAGCATCTCGCTCGCATCGCCACGCAACCCGAAGAGCACACCATCACTATCGACGTAGAAGCTCTGGCCCCCCGATTGCCACACGGCTACGGGTGACCGCTCTTGGATTTGAACGCGTACTCTATTAGGCGGTCGTGCCGAGACGACAGCTCGCATGACAAGCGGGTCCTCTTCCAGCCGTTTCGCCACGCCGCGTGGGTTCAACCAGAAGATACTCAGCGCCTCTAGGTTGGAGCGGTTGTACAGTTCTTCCTTCGTCAGCAGGTGGGCGCCCTCCACCTCGATGTCATAGATATAGAACCAGGGGGTGCCAAACAGCAGATAGCCGAGGAGGCCAACCGCGAGCAGGGCAAGGAAGAGACGCAGCCGGCGTCGCACCCATCCTAGAAGGCGCTCGCGCTCGAATGACAGGGCAGGAGCCGCCTTGAGACCGACCGACCGCTCGTATGCCTTAAGGCGCCGTGACCGGCGTCCGCGTCCCACCGTTATCTTCCCGAAGGTCAAGCGTTGACTCAAACGTTTGAGGAGACTCTTTCTTCGTCGCGCCATCAGGTGTGTGTTACGTGTCTCGTTTGCTCTAAATGGAAAGTCAAAGATCTAGAATTCTGTACTATTCCGCAGCTTGTCTCGATGCCGTTCC
The DNA here is from genome assembly GCA_030863245.1 of Chloroflexota bacterium. Lineage (GTDB taxonomy): Bacteria > Chloroflexota > Anaerolineae > Ardenticatenales > Ardenticatenaceae > JALZCF01. The sequence continues at coordinate 15,578 of JALZCF010000629.1, read as the reverse complement.
AGGGCGAGATCGATGAGCGTCTCCAACAGCTTGGGGTAGGGGAGCCCGCTAGCGTCCCAGAGCATGGGATACATGCTCGTTGGCGTGAAGCCAGGCATGGTATTTAGCTCGTTGATATAGAAGTTGCCGCTTTCCCGATCGAGCAGGAAATCCACACGACTTAGCCCGGCAGCATCCAATGCCTTGAAGGCGCGTACCGCCACAGCCTGAATCTCACCCATCATCGCCTCGTCAAGGGACGCCGGGATAACGAGCTCTGCCTGCCCCTCGGTGTATTTCGACTCGTAATCATAAAACTCATACTTCTCCGCTGGGATAATCTCGCCCGCGACGCTGGCAACTGGCTCCTCGTTTCCGAGCACTGCTACCTCGATCTCGCGAGGGCGCTCCAGCCCCTGCTCAACCACTATTCGGCGATCGTACTCTGCTGCAAAATCAAGCGCGTCCCGTAGCTCCTGACGCGTGCGCGCCTTTGAGATGCCGACGCTACTACCGAGATTGGCGGGTTTGACGAAAATCGGGAACGCGAGCTGCGCCTCAATCTCATCGAGCACGTGGCCGGGTCGCCTCTCCCACTCGTGGCGTGTTACGGCGAGGTAGGGGAGTTGTGGCAGGCCCACCGAGCTGAATAATCCCTTCATCAGTATCTTGTCCATCCCTACGGCCGATCCCGCCACACCGCTGCCTACATAGGGCAGACCGGCGATCTCGAGCAGCCCCTGCACGGTACCGTCCTCACCGAAGGGGCCGTGGAGCACGGGGAAAATCACATCAGCACTGGCAAGTGGCGCGGTAGCCGAGGGCGTCTCCCTTACCGCCATGGCTGTGCCTGTCAGGAGCTCGGTTTCGACCTCGAGCGGCGGATTGCCCGGCAAAACTTGCCTTGGAGCCGTGGCGGCCGTCAGCTGCTTCATTGGCTCGCCACCTAACAGCCACTGTCCCTCCCGCGTGATGCCAACCGGCAGCACCTCGTATTTCTCCGGGTCGAGTGCTTTCATGATGCCTCGTGCGCTGGAGAGCGACACCTCATGCTCGCCGCTCTTGCCGCCAAAAATCACTGCGACTCGGATTTTATCGCTCATCCCGCTCCCATTCGCCGACGAATTCCACTTCTGTTTCCAATTGGATGCCAAACCGCTGTCTTACGACCTCCTGCGCGTGTTCGATCAGGTGGCGAATATCGGTAGCCGTTGCGCTTCCCTCGTTAACAATGAAGTTGGCGTGTTTCTCGCTAAACCTCGCTCCGCCGGTGTGGTATCCCTTGAGTCCCGCTGCGTCCAGTAAGCGACCCGCATAATCGCCCGGCGGGTTGCGAAAGGTACTGCCACCACTGGCGGCGCGCGGCTGTGTGGCGGTACGCTCTTCGCGATACCGCATGTTGCGGGCTGCAATAGCGGCTGGATCGTCCCGCTCTAGCCGAAACCAGGCGCGAAGGATGACCGGCCGTTGCTCGGGTGGCTGGTCCAGGATGTTGGAGCCGCGGTAACGGAGTCCTAGCTTGTCGGCTTGGATACGCTTCGTTTCTCCAGTGTGCGGTACGAGGTATTCAATGGAGAGGAGGCGATCCTTCGTCTCACTGCCCCACGCGCCCGCATTCTGCACGACCGCGCCCCCAACCGTGCCCGGCACGCCAACCCCCCATTCCATCCCTGAGGCCCCACGCTTCGCCAGTTCGCCTGCCACCCTTGGCAGCTGCACGCCCGACTCAGCAACCAGTAAGAAACCCCCTGCGCGCTCTATCAACTCGTAATTGTTGGCGCGGTTCAGAATCACGATACCCTCGATGCCCCTATCCGAAACAAGAATGTTCGAGCCACCGCCGATGATCCGGAAGGGCTGCCGGAAGCGCTGCGCGATATGTATGGCTCTGACCAGCGCGTCGGCGTCATTCGCTCGTAATAGCCAATCTGCCAGACCACCCACACGAAAGGAGGTGTGCTTCGACAGCGGCTCACCCTGAAACACATTCTCCCTGCCCAGCTCCTCCTGCAGCAGGCTTCGAATGGACGTGCCCTCCTCGATAATTCGCTCCGTGGCTGCTTGTGCCATGCTGATCGTGATTCTCAGCTCTCTGTTCTCAGACGTTGGACTGTGCTCTGCAACTTCTCGTGCTCGCGATGCTTCACTGTGTGATCCGCTCTTGCCGCTGTTCCTCCAATGCGCGCCGCAGCCGCGGTCCGAGACTGGTAATATCCCCCGCACCCAGAGTCAGCAGGATGACGTCATCAGGCAGGTGGCGAAGCAGGTAGCGTAAGATATCATCCTGCGTTGCCTGATACACGGCCGTCGGCCCGACGATTGCCCCTGCCAAAGCACGGCCATGGGCAGCGGCGTCTCCCTGCTCGCGAGCGGCGTAGACGTCGCTGACAACTACATGATCAGCCGCGTCAAAGGCGGTGACAAAGTCATCGTACAACGCGACGAGACGACTGAACGTGTGAGGCTGAAAAACGACCCACAAGGGGCGCTCACCAAACTGCTCGCGTGCTGCTTGCAAAGTCGCACGAATCTCGGTGGGATGGTGCGCGTAATCGTCGAAGAGTTGGATACGCCCTACGCTACCCACCGGCTGGAAGCGACGCTCCGCCCCGTTGAAGTTTGCCAATGTGGCCTGCATCGTGCCAACATCTATCCCCAGTCGCTCCCCAATGGCGATCGCTGCCAAGGCATTGAGCACGTTGTGTCGCCCTGGGACACGCAGGCGGAAGGCACCGAAGGGCTCGGCATCGTGAATCGCGACAAAATCGAGGCCCCCTACGTCATTTTGTTTCAGGCCGCCTGCGCGCCATGCAGCCCCTTCATGAAAACCGTAGCTCACGACGGGCACTTTCAAGCTCAGCCCCCGTAAAACCGAGCATACTCCCTCATCGTCGGCGCAGGCGACGACAGTGCCACCAGGACGAACCTGCTTCAAGAACTGGCGAAACGCCTGCTGGATTGCCACATCATCTGGAAAGATGTCTGGGTGATCATGTTCCACGTTCAACACGACCGCGATGGCGGGATGCAGGCCAAGAAAAGCGTGGTCGTATTCATCTGCCTCGATGACAAAGAGCCGACTGTTCCCCGTGCGGGCATTGCCGCCCAATTGGGGCACCTCTGCGCCGACGACGGCAGTCGGATCCAGCCCTGCGTTTGTTAGCATGAGAGCGACGAGCGCGGAGGTCGTTGATTTACCATGCGTACCTGCCACCGCAATCAAATCCGTTTCCCGTGTCATCTCCGCCAACCAACGGTCGCGCTTCAACACAGGGATGCCTGCAGCGCGGGCGGCAAGAAGCTCGGGATTGTCAGCGGGAATTGCACTGGAGACGACGACCACATCCACTCCGTTCACCCACTCACGACTGTGACCGAGGTAAACCGTGGCACCTTCTGCCTCAAGCGCTGTCGTGCGAGCGGAGCGCATGCGGTCCGAGCCGCTTACCTGCCAGCCACGGGCCAGCATCACGTGAGCCAGGGCACTCAGCCCCGCTCCCCCGATACCGACGAAGTGAATGTGTCTCATCACAGCTCAATAATTCGCTGGTGTTCGTACTGTTCTGCCATCCCTTCCAAAAAGCCAGAACAGTAGCCCTCGGAAGAAGACGAGCAGTAAGACAAGTAACGCCAGATTCTGAAACTCAGATAGTTGTTCATACACCGTTATTGGATTGTTGATGAATTCGACTCTCAGTGACTGCTGCCTCGCCAATCCGTCAACAATGACGTTGCTGTTGAAAACAAGCGTCCGAGCCGCAGGTAGATGGGCTACAAGCCATTCCCGGCCGAGGTCGAGCAACAGGAGCACAAAGAAGTATCCACTGAGCAGGGCGGCCGAGATGCCCGCGAATCGATCGCGCCGTGCTATCGCCGGAATGGGGATCATCCGGCTGTTGAAGGTGACAACTACCATCAACGTCGATGCAACGTAGAGGAGAATCCGAACGAGGGCAGTCGTCTCTTCCAGCGTATCAATCTCGACTACGAACGCCATTGCCTTGACGATAAGGTTCGTGATCTGCAGCGCGACCCCCCATGCGAAAAAGAGGGAAACCAATGTGACCAGTGCGCGCTGCCACCCCTTTCTCCATCCAGGGAAGGCGAAGAACAGCATCGACAGGAGCACGATGGTGTACCAGTCTACCTCAACGACGTTTTCAGCCATTAGGCTGCCTCTTCTGCTGCAAGGGTTGACCGGCATTTGAAGCCAGCGCGCGCAGCATTGCCACGATATTGGCGGCCGCATCGGGACGAGCGATCTCCTGCATGGCTCTTTCCATGCGACGTAGGCGCTCGGCATCGGTCAGTAGTTCTCGCACCAAGGGTAGTAGTTCCATGCGGACACCCTCGTCATTCAAGGTGATGGCCCCACCCCGCGATTCTAACCACTCGGCGTTGTCCTGCTGGTTCACGCCCCTGATGGGAAAGGGCACCAGGATGGCAGGTAGGCCGGCTGCGGGAAATTCCCCTAACACGGACGCACCACCGCGTGCCACGACCAAATCGGCGGCAAGTAGTGCATCGATCATCGTCTCATGGAGATATTCGTAGAGCAGATATCGATCGCGCAGCTCTGGTGGAAGTACAGCTCTCTGTTGGACGAGCCACTCGCCATCGCTTTTGCCGTGCACATGAATAAGATGGGCCAGCTTGAGATACTCCGGCAGAAACAAACCAACTGCCTCGTTCAGACTGTGTGAGCCTTGGCTTCCGCCGGTGACGAGAAGCACTTTGGATTCCGGGGGGATGTCAAAGGTGCGTCTTGCCTCCTCTTTCGATTTTGGATGAACCAGATCCTGTCGTACAGGGTAGCCTGTGACAATGGCTTTCTCTCCGAACCATTTCTTTGTCTCCGGCGTAGTCACAGCCACGTTACGCGCAAGCGGTGCCAGCGCCCGTACTGCTAGACCCGGCACGATGTCCGGAAGGTAGATCGCTACAGGTATGCGCTGGAGCCACGCCACCAGACCTACCGGGAAGGTCACATAGCCCCCCGTCGCAAAGACCACATCCGGCCGAAATTCCCCCACGATATGCCGTGCCTCTCCAAAACCGCGCATCAATTTCAGCGTGTTGCCCAGCCGAGCGTGCCACGCCATAGAGCGCAGACCTCCCGCAGAGATGGCACGGTAGGAGATACCCATGCGCTTCACCAAGGGTTCCTCCAACCCCCCCGTTTTTCCGATCCAGAGCACCTCCGGTCTCGGCTCCCATGCTTCCAACACGCTAAATGCCGGATAGACATGTCCACCCGTGCCGCCGCCGGTCATCAAGAGTCGCATGAGCCGTTCTTAATACGCCCCCTCGAAAAGGACGGCTATTCGCCACGATATTGGGCTTGCAGGCAAGTATCGATCATACATGATTGGTATACTACTCAAGTTGGGCGCGTGAGATGTTCAGTAAGATGCCAACCCCCGCTAGGGCAGTCACGAGCCCACTTCCTCCAAAAGAGATGAAAGGCAGGGGCACGCCGGTTGGCGGAATCGTATTGGTCACAACGGCATAGTTCATCAGTGCCTGGTAGAGTAGCCAGCAGGTAATGCCGCTTGCCAGCACGGTACCGAAAGCATCTGGGGCGGTGGCGGCGATGCGGAACCCGCGATGTGCCAGCAAAAGAAAGAGTCCCAGGACAAAAAGACAGATAGCCAAGCCCAGTTCCTGCCCCATGATGGCGAGGATAGCATCGGTGTGACCGGCTGGAAGGGCTGGCACGTTCCCCTTGCTCGTGCCCAGTCCCTCACCGACGAGACCGCCGCGCGCCAGCGAGTAGAGCACCTGGGTGGTCTGATACCCCTGCTCGCTCTCTAGTGCCCACGGATCCCGCCAAACAATGAAGCGCTCTAGCCGGTAGGCAGCGCCTTTCGCCACCACATACGCAAGGCCTGCTGCAGCTGTGCCACTAACGGTCAACTGTGTCAGATCCGCACCAGCCACGAAGAACATTGTCGTAGCAACGATGCCGACAATAAACGCTGTGGAGAAACTTGGCTGTACGAGGATCAACCCGCAGACCACGCCGACCAGGATAATGAAGGGGATGAGTCCGGCCTGGAGGTTACGGATGCGATCTTCTTTAGACGATGCCCAGTGCGCCACGTAGATGATGGTGGCAAGTTTGGCTGCTTCAGAGGGCTGGACGGAGCCACCTGCCAGCAGCCAACGCGAGGCACCGAAGGATGCCTTACCGATAAAGAACATCGCGACCAGCATCAGAATGGTACCGCCCATGATAAGGAGGCTCCACTTCTTCCAGTGTCGGTAGTCGATGAGCCAGAGAACCAGCATCGCGAACGCACCCAACGCGGTCCAGGTCAACTGCCGTGTAAAGAAAGTTGTCGTGGTCAAGCCGTCCGAGTTGTAGTAGGAGAGGGCGTAGGTTGCACTGTAGACCATGAGCAGGCCTATCGTCACCAAAGCCACTACGGTTGTCAGCAACCACCAGTCGCTGCTACGACCAGCGTCTGACCTCGCCCGTCGTCGACGCATTTGTGCGTATCGTGAGTTGGTTGTCTTGGCGGCTGTCGCTTGTGCCATGTGTCGAATAGTCATCGCAAGGTGTACTTAAGAGATGATCAAGTCTTACTAGAAAGCGTTCACCAAATCTCGGAAGCGCTCCCCTCGTTCCTCGAAATCTTTGAATGCGTCAAAGGAAGTGCCGCTAGGACTCAGAAGGACGAGATCGCCCGGCTCGGCGATCGTGTGTGCTTGCTCAACAGCTTCCTCCAGTGTATCGCAGGAAACAATGGGTAGTGGCCGACCACTGCCATTCATCTCCATGCGTGCCGCATCTACGGCCTGCTCGACTAGCCGAGCAGATTCCCCGAAGGTGATGAGACATTTCACGCGCTTGACGATCTCCTGTGCCATCAGCTCCATCGGCAAGTGTTTGTCACGTCCACCCGCGAGCAAGATGAGCGACTCATCCGGGTAGGCACGTAACGCGGCGAGCGTCCGATCGGGGCTAGTGGCGATGGAGTCGTTGATCCACAGTACACCGTTGTGCTCGCGTACCCGTTCGAGACGGTGTGGAACGCCCTGGAAAGCCCGCGCCACGCGCGCCGCGCTGCCTCCTTTGATTCCCGTCGCCGTGACCGCGCTAAGCGCCGCGAGGGCATTCTCCAGATTGTGCTCGCCCCGCAGCGCCAATTCAGCTACTCTCATGATGCGCTCGCACTTGCCGTCGTGCTTCACCACAATCCACCCATCCTCCACGACAGTGCCTTCTTCCAGCGACTCCTGTCGGCTGAACCAACGCACACGCGCGGCTGTCATCTCTGCCAGGGTGCGCACCTCTGGATCGTCCCAGTTTAGTACAGCCACGTCATCAGCACTCTGGTAGCGTAGGATGTTGGCTTTGGCTGCTTTATACGCCTCATAAGACAGGTGACGGTCCAGGTGATTCGGTCGAAGATTCGTGACAACGGCGATGTGCGGACTTCGGCCTAAGTTTTCCAGTTGGAAGCTTGACAGCTCCAGCACTACCCAGTCATCGGGCTGGAGCTCCCCGACGTGCCCGATCAGGGGGCGACCGATATTGCCCCCGATCCAGACCTTTCGACGACGATCCACCTTCATCATCTCGCCTATAAGTGTCGTGGTGGTAGTCTTTCCGCTTGAACCCGTGACGCCAACGATGGGTGCCGGGCAGAGCTCGAAGAACAATTCCGTCTCGCTTGACAGAGGCAGCCCACGACGATCTGCTTCCTGGATGATGGGGATCGCACGTGGCACGCCCGGACTGATGAACATGACATCGGCATCCAGGATATCGTCGGGATGGCCCCGCAATACCGCCTGGATGGGGAGCCCGGCAAGCTGCCCAATCTCGTCCGCCAGCTCGGCGATGCCTTTTATGTCGCTAACTGTGACCCGTGCTCCCTCCTGCGTGAGGAAACGCGCCAGCGCCGTTCCCTCCCGTGCCATCCCGATAATCGTCACCCGCTGGTTCGCAAATGTTCTGTTCATCTTGTTTATCCCCAATCCGATATGATGGAGGTGATGTCATAGCATTGCCAGTGCGATGCCCATCATCCCCGACAGCATCGAAACAATCCAAAAGCGCTGGACGATCTGCACCTCGCTCCAGCCCAGTAACTCGAAATGATTATGTAGTGGCGCCATCTTGAAGACGCGCTTGTCCACACCCCAGAAGCGGCGCGTGTACTTTGCAGAAGCGACCTGTAACAAGACGCTAATTGCTTCTGCCACGAAGATGAGACCGACAACCGGCAGCAAGGGCCATTGCAACGTCATCAGCGCCACCGTACTCAGGGATGCGCCGAGGGCCAGCGAGCCGGTATCTCCCATGAAGAGCTGTGCTGGATGGGCATTGAACCAGAGAAAGGCTAGCGTGCCCCCCGCCATGCAGAAGCAGAATGTCGCAAGGTGAACCATTCCCTGCCGCAACGCGATCACGCCATAGCTTGCGAAACTAATGGCCGCTGTCCCCCCTGCCAGTCCATCTAGTCCGTCCGCCAGATTCACCGCGTTGGAGGTACCGACGATGATAAAGACGGCCATCGGGATGTAGAACCAAATTGGTAACGAGATCTGATAGGGAACGCCAGGAAGCGCAACCTTGCCCATATCGAGTAGCCCTGGATGATAGAGAATTGCTGCCGCGATGAGCGCCATCCCTGTTTGCCAGAGCAACTTGTAGCGTCCTAGAACCCCCTCTTTCCTCTCGCCCCGCTTCTTCTGCCGCTGTTTTGCCAGATCATCCATCACGCCCAGCGCTCCTGCGAATATCAACATCGCGATCGGCAGGGCGAGTGAGGGGTAGCGCGGCATGATGAGCAACGTGCAGAAGATAGTCGTCGGCACCAGAATCATGAGGCCCCCCATAGTTGGGGTGCCAGCTTTGGAAAAGTGCGTCTGCGGTCCGTCGACCCGTATTGCCTCGCCAATCTGCTTGCTTCGTAGGTAGTTGATCAACGGTGTGCCCCACACTACAGCGAAAAGAAAAGAGGCGAAACCTAAGGCAAGGGCTAGCGCGGTATCTGGACGAAAAAGCGTCAAACGTCCTCTCCCGCCACACTTAGTTGTGTAACCAACTCGTCCAATTGCAGCGCCCGTGAGCCTTTAATCAACACGATATCCCCTGGCTGCAAACAGGCTTGCAACCACTTCTCCGCTTCATGACGATCGGCAGCGGCAAAGGTCCTATCTTTCGGGAGCCCCGCGTCCCGCGCCTCGTCTACCATCAATGGTGCCATCTGACCGACGGCCACGAAGCGATCGGCGACGATGGCAGCGCGCCGGGCGACCCGCGCGTGCCCTTCTTTAGAGAAGGCTCCCAGTTCTAGCATGTCTCCGAGCACCGCTATCTTGCGCCCACCTAGGTCGTTGAGCAGATTCAACGCAGCCATCACGCTGTCCGGGCTGGCGTTGTAGGTGTCGTCAAGCAGCGTCGAGCCATTGACGCCCTCCACCACGACAACTCGCAGCACATCCAGCTTGGCGATATCCTTCAACCCACCGATGATCTCGCCCCATCTCTGGCCCTGTGTCAGCCCGACACTAGCTGCCGCAAGACAACCATGGACGCTGTGCCGGCCTAGTAACGGCAGGCGCGCGAAGACGCTATCACGACCGTGATGGAAGCGAAACGAGATGCCGTCTAACCCATGACTCTCGATCTGGTCAGCCCAAAGCGAGAACTCGGGTTGTAGGCCATAAGTGAATATCTGTGCCTCCGTCCGCGATGCCATCGCGCGAACGCGCTCGTCGTCACCATTCAGGATGGCGACACCGTTGGCAGGCAGACTTTCCACCAGTTCCGCCTTGGCGTCTGCAATGGCATCGATGGAACCCAACTGCATCAAATGGGCCGTACCTACGTTGGTCACCACGCCCACCTCGGGGCGAACGACTGCAGCCAGTTCCCTAATCTCCCCTGAGCGTGTCATCCCCATCTCCACAACGGCGCGCTCTGTGTCGAGCGGCATGTCAAGCAGGGTAAGGGGGAGACCTACATCGCTGTTATAGTTACCGCGGCTCTTCCAAGTCCGGAAACGATTGGCGAGCACGACGCTCACCAATTCCTTCGTCGTCGTCTTGCCGACGGAGCCGGTGATGCCAATGACCTTCAATGCCGGATTCGCCTGATTTCGCCACCACGTCGCCAGCTGCTGTATGGTGGCGAGCGTATCATCCGTTACAAAGAGCACAGGAGGTGTCAGTTGCTCCACTGCCGGATCATCCAGGTCGATTACCTGTGCTTTCATCGAGAATGACGCAGGATCGATTCGGGTGCGCTCTGCGATGACAACCGCTGCACCCCGCTGGAGGGCATCCCCGATGTAGTCGTGCCCATCCTCCGACCCTTCACGAGCACCAGGCCGTGCTACAAAACCACCACCCGGCTTGATCAACTGGCTGTTCATTACCCATGGCGTGACAGGCTGCCTCAACACCCCAGCGGGAGCAGGACGATTGGTTAGACCTGTGTATACTTGCGCGAGTGTGATCATGACGGATTCCGGCTGCTATCTACGATATCCTTCAGGGTGTAGATGTATCGTTAGCCTCTGGTTGGCCCACTTCTACCACTTCCGCTTCTGCCGGTAAGGCCGTGCGGTACATGTCAGGCGGAATGTTGTAGTAGTTGAGGATGCGCTGGGCGAGCCGGCGGAAGAGCGGCGCCGCGCTCTGCGAGCCCCACTGATGGATGCCCAGTGGGCGGTCCAGCTTGACAAGAATGATGAAGGCCGGGTCGTCGGCGGGCGCGAAGCCGATAAAACTGGCGATGGTATCGGTGGCATGATAGCCACCGGGGATCGGCACTTGTGCGGTCCCCGTCTTGCCGCCGACTCGCCACCCCTCGATCAGTGCAAGCTCGGTTTCCATCTCAACCCCATCAGCTAACATGCGTTGCATGATCCGCGCAATCTCGGGCGAGACACTTTGCCCGCGCACCTCAACTGGCACCTCCTGAATGTGCCCACGGTTGATGATCGCCTTCACTACGCGTGGTTGCATCAGCTTTCCATCATTCAGTAGGCTAGCTGCTGCGGAAATCATCTGGACCGGTGTTACGGCAATACCTTGTCCAAACGCATTGGTGCCCAAGTCGCTGGCATGCCACTCTCCATCACCCGGATGCTTTACGAAGCCGGATGCCTCACTGCCCAGATCAACGTTCGTCGGTTTACCGAAGCCAAATGCATCAATGTAGCGGTAGAAGCGCTCAGCGCCCAGCGAGGTGCTGAGCCAGGCGGTACCAGTGTTAAGCGAGTAACCCAGAATTTCTGTGATGGTTCGTGGGCCGTAGGCCTTGCCATCCCAGTTACGGATGATGCGCCCGCCCACCTCGATACTACCCACACAAGTGTAAACCGTCTCCGGTGAGACAAGGCCCGTATCCAGTGCTGCCGCCACGGTGATCATCTTGAAGATAGAGCCAGGCTCATATACCTTTTGAACAGCAGGATTTTGGAAAATGTCGGGATTGTCGAGATAGTTACCATAGTGGTTCGGATCGTAGTTGGGACTACTCGCCATCGCGAGGATATCCCCCGTCTTTGGCTCCATCACAATGATCGTTCCACCCTTAGCCTCGAAATCCTGAACCGCCGTCTCCAGTTCCTGCTCCGCCATGAACTGGATGGAGCGGTCGAGCGCGAGGATCAGATCAACGCCGTTACGGGTGGGGTTAAAGGGACGATGCCCAAGCTTGATCTCCTCAGCCAGTGGGGACTCTGGCCGATCGATCGCCTGTTCATCCTTGAGTAGGTCATCATAGTACATCTCGATGCCTGCTAGACCTCGCCGCTCGGCATTAACGAAGCCCAGTAGGTGGGCCGCAAGACGTCCTTCGGGATAGGCACGGCTTAGTATAGGCTCCATCACGAAGGCCGGATTCTCCAACTGCACCAGTTCCTGTCCCATCGTGTAGGGGACTGTATCTGTGATGACGTAGTACGGATCATCACGGAGTAAGATCTCCTCAAGCGATCCGGCGGGAATGCCTGTAATCGCGGAGATTTCCTTCGCCGTGTGCTCTGGGTAGCTCGCGATCTTCGGGGAGACGCCAAACTTGTAAGAGACAGTATCTGTTGCCAGTAGATAGCCATTGCGGTCGCGGATAGTACCGCGTGGCTGCGCATCCGGCCGTTCCAATACCGGCTTGTTTGCCCGCTCCAAAATCTCATCCCGATGGAGGACGGACCAGTAGAGCAGACGGTAGCCAAGAATCATGGCTACCGCCGTAACCAGCGCCATCACCATGCCGGCCCGCATGCCACGCTGGCGCGCCAACTGCGCCTGGCGTTGCTTATCTGCTTCCGAGGGCCGACGAGGACGGGATTGCGGTAAGCCGCGCCATCCCATCAACCTGGATGGTTTCGAAGGGGGCATACCTTAACTACTGTCCTGTCTCTGGTGCTGGTTTGATGAGAACGTATTCCGCCTCTGTACGGGCCGTCATGCCTTGGGCTTCGGCATAACGCAGTACGTGTTCCGGGCTCTCCAGCTCGGCAATCTGGCGCTCGAGTTCCTGGTTTTGCTCCTGTAACTGATGATATTTCACTTTCATCAGATCGATATCGAAGGCAGTTGTCGTTCCTTGACTGACCTCTGCTAGATAAAGGAAGAGGAGCATGCCAAGTACTGTTAGAATTACAAGTACGCCACGGGCCGCTGCCCGAGACACCATTGACATGGCAGGTATCGTCGGGCGGCGGGGGCGAAGCGTTAATATAGTGTCGCTCATCAGTCGACTCGCCATGCCGCGTGTTCCCTTTCGTCTTGTGATCAAGGAGCAGTGATGGTTGACGAAATCTATCAGACGACGGACGGCGCATACTCGGCTTTACTCTGTCGTCGAGCGTCTTTCGTCCGTCGTCGAATCCAGGCGTTCCGCGACGCGCAGCTTGGCACTGCGGGCACGCGGGTTGCGCTCGATCTCTTCCGGAGAAGGCGTGATCGGCTTGCGTGTCGCACTTTCACGGTCGAGCGTGGCTTTGTGGCCACAGGCACAAAAAAGGAGTTCCGGCGGGCAAAGGCAATCTGTCGCTTCATCGCGAAAGAAGTTCTTCACAATGCGATCTTCCAACGAGTGGAAGGAGATGATGGCCAGCCGGCCACCAGCTTTCAGCAGAGAGACCGCGTCTGGCAGAACGCGTTCCAACACTCCCAACTCATCGTTCACAGCGATACGTAATGCCTGAAAGGTGCGGGTAGCGGGATGAATGCGCTCCCGCCCACGCCGCTTGACCGCTCGCGCGATTGTTTCCCCAAGCACCCTGGCAGAGACGAAGGGGCGGTTTTGAACGATAGCGCGTGCGATGCGACGGCTCTGGCGCTCCTCGCCATACCTGTAAATCAGGTCGGCAAGTTCCTTCTCGCCAAGGGTGTTTACAAGGTCAGCCGCAGTGGTTAAACCTTCTGGATCGAGGCGCATGTCCAGTGGCGCGTCTGCCTGGAAAGAGAAGCCACGCTGCTCGTCTTCCATCTGCATGGAGGAGAACCCAAGATCGAGGAGGATACCATCCAACGGAACGAACTTCTCTACCTCGGCTACCTCTTTCATCTTTTCAAAGTTCGCCCGAACTGCGATCCATCGACCCGCGAAGGATTGCAGGCGCTGCGAGGCGATCTCGATAGCAGTCGGGTCTTGATCCATTGCAAGCAGCCGTCCCGTGGGGGAGGACGAATAAAGGATGCCCCAAGCATGACCTCCCATTCCCAAGGTTCCATCGAGATAACGGCCACCCGGCTGCGGGTCAAGCTCCGCTAGCACCTCATCATAGAGGACTGGAACGTGTTCGTGCTCGACTCCAGGTACCGGGGGCGGTAAAGGGATACTAGATTCCAAAGTTACTCAATTCGTCAGCGATGTCTGGCAGGCTTTCAAATTGCTCAGCCTTCGCGGCTGCCCAGCGCTCCGGTTGCCAGATCTCCACTTTGTCACCAACGCCGATGATGGTGGCTCCATCCTCGAGGTTAGCGAAGTTGCGGAGATTCTCTGGTAGCAAGACGCGTCCTTGGCGATCTGGGATGGCGTCGGTCGCTTGAGAGAAGAAGAAGCGCATGGCTTGGCGCGTTCTCTGCTGGCTAACTGGAAGGCTAGCCAGCCTCTCGCTAAAGCGATCCCAGCCGTCACGCGAGAAAACCCAGAGGCACTGGTCGAGCCCTACAGTGACGAAAAGGCCGGCCTCGAAATCCGGGCGGAACCTTGCCGGGATCGTGATACGCCCCTTTTCGTCAACGGTATGTGTATACTCGCCGACGAACATCGCCATGAAGGATTAGAACGCCTGTTCTACTAAACGCCCCACTTGGCGTAGTTCTAGGAGGAGTACCATGACTTCTTGCCCCACTTTGCCCCACTTTGCCCCACTCAATGCCGCTATAATACACCACAACGATGTTGTTTACAAGTCCAATCTAAGCGATGAGTACTACGGGCTAAGGTTGGATTTGACACGCTGCTGCCTCCTTACTACAATAAAGATTCGCGACGAAGGCTTCGCGCTTTTTGTGTGCCAAGAAAAGCAAGCAAGTAGGTTTTGTTACGGATCATCGTTCTACGAGGAGCTTGATGACGGCGCCGTCTTTCTAGGCGTAGCGCGAAGAGCTGTGGTTTCAACGCGTTCAGCGTCGAATTCGCCTGGCAGAATGGCTAGCTTTTGCTGGCTATGATCCCCGCTCTGCCTCACAGGTACCTACTGCTTTTCCCCAACCATCCGCACCCAGATGCTGGTCATTCCTCTCTTGGATGTGCGTCGAGAGGTTTTCTACGTCTGGTTGCGGCTTCTTTGCTTTTTTGAAAGCCTCGTCGCGTATCAGAAACCGTTGATTTTCTCAGGGAATGGAGTAAAGGAGTATTGAATGCCTGAGTTGGCATCTCGGTATGGTGTGCGTGATTTGCCCACCAAAAACTATGCGTCAATTCCTGATGTTTTGGAGTTGCCCGATCTGATCGAGATTCAGTTGCGCAGCTTCGAGTGGTTCAAAGAAGAGGGACTGCGTGAGCTGTTCGACGAGATCTCCCCTATCGAGAGTTTTAACGGCAACCTTCAGTTGTACTTCCTAGACTATTGGTTTGAAGAGCCGAAGTACACAGAGAAGGAATGTCTGGAGATGGACCTGACCTACTCGGCACCGATGTGGGTCAAGGTGCGCCTGATCAATAAGGAAACAGGCGAGATGCAGGAGCAAGATGTGTTCATGGGCGAATTCCCGCTCATGACGGCCCAGGGCACTTTCATCCATAATGGCTCCGAGCGCGTCGTTGTCAGCCAGCTTATCCGCTCGCCCAACGCTTACTTCTCCGTCGACGAGGACCGTACCACCGGACGCAAGCTTTGCTCAGCCAAGCTGATTCCGAATCGTGGGGCTTGGATGGAGTTTGAGACGAGCAAGCGAGACGTCATATCGGTGAAAGTTGACCGCAAGCGCAAGATGCCTTTTACGATCTTCGTGCGTGCGTTGGGTGCGGTGCCGGATGGTTACGGCTCGACGCTGATCCAGGCGGGCAGTGACGAGGAGCTCTATGCGCTCTTTGGCGAGGTGGATGCGGACCCGGATCATCCCTACCTGGACGCGACCATCGAGCGAGACCCCACCAAGAATGCCGAAGACGCCTTGCT
>JALZCF010000564.1 GCA_030863245.1 Chloroflexota bacterium | reverse complement strand
TCCTGGTACAGGCCGTGGCTAGCGGGCACCTGTCGGATATCGCGGCCGGTCGCCAGGCGGTGGCGGACTCCGTTCAGCAGACGACCTACGAGCCACGCCAGGGGGGCGAATGGGAGGCCGCTTTCGCGAGCTTCGAGACCTTGCTAGCGGCAGCAGGGGAGCTCTAATACCAGTTGTGGTGTGACCGTAGTAAACACTTTAGTGTTCGTGAGGCGGACGAACACTAAAGTGTTTACTACGAACCTTCGCCGCATGGTTGTGAGGCTTTGTAGCACAATTGGTATAATCATCAATGAGCCCGCGGGTGAGTCGGTTTGTTTGAAGGAAGGTTCCTATGCCAGTGATCACGGTATCACGCCAGACGGGAAGCGGTGGCGCGACAGTTGGTCGGCGCCTCGCGGAGCAGCTCGGGGCCACGTATCTCAACGAGCAGATCCTCCGGACTGTTGCAGAGCGCCTTGGCATCTCGGAGGCGGCCGCGGCGGCGCACGACGAGCGGGTCGAGAACTTTCTGGAGCGGCTGGCGCGCGTGCTATGGATCTCGCACTCCTCGTTCTCGCCGACCCGCCAGCCAGCCACGCCGGTTGCCTTCGAGACGACGACGGAGGCGTTCGTGGCGGCGACGCGCGAGCTGATCCAGGAGGCGGCGCGGAGCGGCAACGCCGTGATCTTCGGCCACGGGGCACAGTTTGTGCTTGCCGGGCAGCCTGGGGTGTTGCATGTCCGGTTTGTCGCGCCGCTCGCGTACCGCGTCGACCGGGTGATGCAACGGGAGTCCCTCTCGCGTGAGGCGGCGGAACGCTGGGTACGGGAGGAGGACCAGCGACGCGCCGCGCACATTCGGGAGCACTTCCATGCCGACTGGAACAGCCCTGAGCACTTCCACCTGATCCTGAACACCGCGCTCTGGGACGTGGCGTCCTGCGTCCGGCTCGTGTTGGCGGCCGTCGAGGAACTGAAGAGGCGTGGCGTTGATCAAGCGTGACGTCGCCGCGCGAGGCAGCGCGCCGCTCCCTGGGCAGCAGGAGGGCGGTAGCGTCGCGGTGTTGCGCTGGCCGGCCTTCCGCTGGTTGTTCGTCGGCTCCACGCTCTCCAGCAGCGCGCAGTGGATCCAGAGTGTGACGCTGAGCTGGTTGATCTATGAGGTGACCGGGTCCGGGGCCATGCTGGGCGCGGTCAACCTGGTCCAGTCGATTGCCATCCTGGGACTGTCCGGGGTGGCGGGGGTTGCCATCGACCGCCTCTCGCGGCGCAGGCTGATGCTCCTTTCCAACGGCTGGTTGCTCGTCGTCAGCCTGGCGCTCGGGCTTGTGCTGCTAGCCGGCCGGACCGAGGTCTGGTACCTGTTCGTCTTTGCCTTCCTCAGTGGCATGGCCCAGTCCATTGACCTGCCGTTACGCCAGACCATCGTCTTTGTCCTCGTGCCACGCGCCTTAGTGTCCAGCGCCATCGCCCTGATCCAGACAGGGTGGGCACTGATGCGCTCCTTCGGGCCGGCGATTGGCGGCTTCCTGATCCTGTGGGTCGGGCCGGGCGGCAACTTCGTGCTGCAGGCGGCGGTCTACGGCCTCATCCTGCTGACGGTCACGCAGCTCACCTTCCCGGCACAGAAACCGGACGTTGCACGCGGTACGGCGCTGCGCGACCTGCGCGAGGGGCTGCGCTACGTGGCGACCGAGCGCCGCACGCGAGCCTTCCTGCTGATGGGCTGGGTCTTGCCGCTCTTCATCATCCCGAACTTCTCCGCGCTACCCCCGATCTATGCCAAGGACATCTTTGGCGGTGGACCAGAGGTGCTCGGGACGATGCTGTCGGCGGTTGGCGTCGGGGGCATCGTGGGGGGCATTGTGACGGCAGCGCTGGGGAGCGTTGACCGGCGGGGTCTCCTGCAACTCGTGGCCCTGCTGCTGCTCAGCCTGACCCTAATTGGCTTCGCGCTGAGCCCCAACCTGCAGGTCGCGCTGCCGCTCCTGGGGCTGGCAGGCTTCTTCGAGATCATTTACCTGACGACGAACCAGACCCTACTGCAGCTGTCGGTGCCGGATGCACTGCGCGGCCGGGTCAGCAGTATCATCAACCTGAACGTGGGGCTGATGCCGATAGGCGCGCTCGTCGCGGGGGTAGGCGCCGACCTCGCAGGGCCGCGCGTCGTGACCCTCGGACTCAGCGCGATCGGCGCTGTCATTGCGGTCGCGGTCTTTTTTACCTCACCGACCGTCCGCGACTATCGCTTGAGTCAGGCGACATACCCAAATCTCTAGTGGACCTGTCCACTAGCGGCACAGGCAATCGCCCACGTTGCCGAAGGCATAACTGCGCGATCGCTTGGTCCTCTACCACTTCATTGGGAAGGGCGCCGGGGGCTCACTACCAAGATTCCAAAGCAAGATTCCATGTTACCCCCCTTGTGGAATCTTGGAATCTTGGAATCTTGCCACATCTCGCCCCAAAAAGTGCCTATATGTATAAAATGCACAATTCACCACCCGCTTCACGCCCCCGCAACCATGTCTCGCCCGCCATCTACATCACGCACCACGCAACACGCACCACGCTCGACGTAACATGCAACATGCAACATGTTCCGCTCTCTACCAACTTGACGAGCATCCCCGGTTCGTCTACGCTGCTACAGAGCAGAAAGGAGTAGGTATAGAATGAGCGAGCAGACAATTGCGGATGTTTCTGGCTTCCGAGCGGCGGGAGTCCATGCCGGGTTGAAGAAGGAGGGGAAGTTGGATGTGGCGCTGGTTGTTAGCGACCGGCCCTGCGTGGCGGCGGGCACCTTCACGCAGAATCTGGTGCGGGCAGCGCCGGTACTCTACGATGAGGAGGTGCTGGCCGCCAACGCCGAGGGGATCCGGGCGGTGGTCGTCAATGCGAAGAATGCGAATGCTGTCACGGGGGAGCAGGGGATGCGGGATGCGGCGGAGATGGCGAGGCTGACGGAGGAGGCGCTGGGCCTAGCGGCGGGCTCCGTGCTGGTGATGAGCACGGGTGTCATCGGGGTGCCGATGCCGATGGAGAAGATCGCGCGCGGTGTTCGCCTGGCTGCGGATGCGCTGGGCACGACGACGAAAGATGCGATCCGGGCGAGCGAGGCAATCATGACCACTGACACGCATCCCAAGCGTGCATCACAGCAGGTAGAGTTGAGTGGCGTGAGGGTCACGCTGGCGGGGATGGCCAAGGGAGCGGGCATGATCCATCCGGATATGGCGACGCTTCTCGGGCTCGTCGTGACAGATGCGGCTATCAAGGTCGAACCCCTACAGGCTGCGCTCCACTATGCGGTCGAGCGTTCCTACAACTGCATCTCGGTGGATGGCGACACGAGTACCAACGATACGCAGTTGGTTCTCACCAATGGTGCGGCGGGAAATCCCACGATCGACAGCGAGGAGCATCCCGATTTTGTTGCCTTCCGCCATGCGCTCTGCCAGCTTTGCACCGACCTTGCACGGCAGGTTGCCTTTGATGGGGAGGGAGCGACGAAGCATGTGACGATTCAGGTGCAGGGCACCCGTACGTGGGAGGAGGCACGCCAGATTGGGCGCACTATCGCGACCTCGCCCCTCGTGAAAACTGCCCTCTTCGGTCGGGATGCTAACTGGGGACGCGTGCTGGCAGCGGCGGGGCGGGCAGGTGTTCCCTTCGATCCCGGTAAGGCCCACCTCTGGTTTGGGGACCTGCAGCTACTCAAGGATGGTGCACCCGTTGGAGTCGACGAGGCACGTGCGTTGGAGATCCTTTCCGCGACGGATATCTATCTTACCCTCGCACTGGGTGAGGGGGATGCTAGCGCCTGCCTCTGGACCTGCGATCTCTCCTACGACTATGTGACCGTTAATGCTGAGTATAGGACGTAGCGCCCTCACCCATCTGGGCCATATCCCTTACCCGGTTGTGCACTCTTACCAAGAAAGGGGTTGACTTTCTTGTGCAGGTTGTTATAGTGACTAGTGAAGTGCTCGTGCATTTTGTGCTGCAATACTTTTTGGCCGATCAATTGCGGAACCAACTAAGGTAATCCATGCTTTTTAGCCTATCGCTCGTACTCGTACTTATTGTGCTCCTCAGCATTATTGCGGAGGAGCTACCCAAGTTTGGGAGGCGAGTGAGGGGCTAACACCACACGAGCACAGAGAGAAGGGTTCACACGGGCCTCCCAAACACGGGAGGCCCGTTTCATTTAGGTCCATACTGGCAACGACGCCCGCACGGCTTAAGGAATGGCCGGCGGGCGCTTCTGTTACTGAAAAAGCGAGGGAAGCATGCAACGGAGTGGCGCGCAGATTGTCTGGGAATGTCTGATACAAGAAGGGGTGGATGTGGTCTTTGGCTACCCGGGTGGCGCGATTCTGCCCGCCTATGATGCCATGACCCAATACTCCCAGGTTCACCATGTGCTGGTGCGGCACGAGCAGGGCGCGACCCATGCCGCCGATGGCTATGCCCGCGCGACCGGTAAGGTGGGTGTCGCGATGGCGACGAGCGGTCCAGGCGCGACCAACATGGTTACGGGCTTGGCAACCGCGATGATGGACTCCTCGCCGATTGTCTGTATCACGGGGCAGGTGCCCACGGCGGCCATCGGCTCCGATGCCTTTCAGGAAACGGATGTCACCGGCGTGACCCTCCCCGTCACCAAGCATAACTACCTCGTCACGGATGTTCATGACCTCGCACGTACCATCCACGAAGCATTCCACATCGCCCGTACCGGACGGCCCGGCCCCGTTCTGATCGATATCCCCAAGGATGTACAGAATGCAAGCTGTGATTACGAACCTTTCACCGAGGAGATCCGATTGCCTGGCTATCGACCTGCACGGCAGTTGCCCCAAGAGAAGCTCGACCAGGTGCTAGAACTGCTCTGCAACGCGAAGCGCCCCGTTATCCTCGCAGGGCATGGCGTCATGATGGCGGAGGCCGAGCGGGAGCTGCTGGAGTTTGTGGAGCGCACACGGATCCCCGTCGCACAGACGTTACTCGGGTTGGGTAATTTCCCGACAACGCATCCGTATTGCCTCGGGATGATGGGCATGCATGGCGAGGCGTACGTGAACCAGGCGATCCAGAACGCGGATCTGCTGCTTGCTTTCGGGATGCGATTCGACGACCGAGTGACAGGTAATCTCAAGACCTATGCGCCCCACGCGAAGAAGATCCACGTTGACATCGACCCTAGTGAGATCGGGAAGAATGTCGAGGTGGATTGTGGGATTGTGGGTGACTTACGGGACGTGCTGCAGGCACTCAATCCGCATCTCCCCCCATGTGCCACGTCCGAGTGGATAGAGCAGATCGATGAGTGGCGAGGTGACACCCATGCACGTGACTTTGTGCGGTGGGAGGGGGACGGCAAGCTGTACGCGCCACACGTCATCTACGATATATGGAAGGAGACGGAGGGCAAGGCCATTACGGTAACTGACGTTGGTCAACACCAGATGTGGGAGGCGCAGTACTATCGCCATGACACGCCGCGTACGCTGATCACCTCTGGCGGGCTCGGCACGATGGGCTTCGCACTGCCAGCCGCCATCGGCGTCACCTTTGGGCGGCCCGATGCGGAGGTTTGGGCGATCGTGGGCGATGGTGGCTTCCAGATGACGCTATGCGAGATGGCAACGGCAGTGCAAGAGAACCGACCGGTCAAGATCGGCATCATCAACAACTCGTTCCTCGGAATGGTGCGCCAGTGGCAAGAGTTCTTCTATGAAGAGCGCTACGCCGCGACGCCCATGTGGAACCCCGACTTTGTCAAGCTGGCTGATGCCTACGGCATGCCCGCGCGCCGTGTCACCAAGCGCGAAGAGATCCCAGATGCGGTGGCTGAGGCGCGTGCCACCGACGGCCCCTTCTTGATCGAGTTCGTCGTCGAGAAAGATGAGATCGTCTATCCGATGGTGCCAGCAGGGGCGGACCTTCACAACATGATCCGCCGGCCGGCAGCGTCGGCAATACGGTGAGGAGAGATTGCGGAATGCGGAGTGCGGAATGCGGAATGAGTCAAATGCGAAGTGGGGAGTGGAGAGTGGGGACTGAGGATAGGGGAGTGGAGTTGCCACCTGCTACCTGCCCGTAGGGCATGCACTTCGTGCACTACGCACATGCGCTACGCGCACCTGCCACCTGCTACCTGCCATGAGAGAGGGTGTTATGCTACATACGCTAGTTGCTATTGTTGAGAACAAGCCGGGGGTGTTGAACCGGGTGGCGAGTCTGTTCCGGCGGCGTAATTTCAACATCGCCAGTTTGACGGTGGGCGAGACGGAGAACCCGGATATATCACGGATGACGATCGTGGTGGATACCAAGACGACCAAGCCGTACATCGTCACGGAGAGTCTGTACAAGTTGGTCAATGTGATAGAGGTGCGCGATCTGACGGAGCGTCCGAGCGTCCAGCGCGATCTGGTGCTACTCAAGGTCCACACCGACTCGGCGACACGGCCCGAGATCATGCAGTTCGCCAACCTCTACCATGCCAAGATCGTGAACGTGACCCGCGACTGCCTCATGCTGGAGATGACCGGCGCGCCCAACGAGGTGGACAATTTCGTCGACATCATGCGTCCCTTCGGCATTATCGAGATGGTGCGAACCGGTGCGGTCGCGATGGAGGTTGGCAGCAATGGTCACACCCGTAGTAACGGCCACGCGAAAGGAAACGGACATTACATCCGGCCCATCGCTGATCGAGAGGGAGTATAAATCTGTTAACCTGACCAACTACTAGAGGGAATCAATTCGACTTATGCCAGCAATTATTTTTTATGACGAGGATGCCAATCCGGAACTGTTACTTAGGAAGAAGATCGCTGTGATCGGCTATGGCTCGCAGGGACATGCCCATGCGCTGAATCTAAAGGATTCGGGATTGGATGTGCGTGTGGGGCTATATGAGGGATCGCGTAGTTGGCCCAAGGCGGAGGCAGCGGGATTGGCTGTGAAGACGGTCGCCGAGGCGGCACGTGAGGCGGATATCATCATGATGCTTACGCCGGATACCAAGAGCGGACGCATCTACCAGGAACATATCAAGGACAACCTGGAGCCGGGTAACATGCTCATGTTCGCGCACGGCTTCCCCATCCGTTTTGGCCAGATCGTGCCACCCAACAACGTCGATGTAGCGATGGTCGCCCCCAAAGCGCCCGGGCACCGCGTGCGCGAGCTGTACCAAGAGGGTGCCGGCACGCCCGCTTTGATCGCCGTGCACCAGGATGCGACTGGCGAGGCGTGGGAGAAAGCTCTTGCCTACGCTCATGCGCTCGGCACCACGCGGGCAGGCGTGCTGAAGACAACCTTCGAGGAAGAGACCGAAACGGACCTCTTTGGGGAGCAGGCAGTGCTCTGTGGCGGCGTCTCCGCGCTTGTGCAGGCGGGGTATGAGACACTGGTCGAAGCGGGTTACCAGCCGGAAATTGCCTATTTCGAGTGTTTGCACGAGCTGAAACTGATTGTCGATCTGATGTATCGCGGTGGTCTCTCGTACATGCGCTACTCCATCTCAGATACGGCGGAGCACGGCGATTACAGCGCCGGATCGAAGATTATCACTGAAGAGACGCGAGCGGCGATGAAGCAGATCCTGCAGGATATCCAGAACGGGTCCTACGCAGAAGGATGGATCGAGGAGAATGAAGCAGGTCTACCTAACTTCCTTGCGACGCGTCGCGCGGCCCAACGCCACTCCATCGAGGAAGTCGGCCGGCAGCTCCGCAGCATGATGCCGTGGCTGGATGCGGTTGAGGTCGAGCGGGAGGGAGAGATGGGTGTGGAGGTGTAACGGCCGGGGAGCGGGGAGCGGGGAGCGGAGAGCGGAACGGCAGGTGGGGGAACGGCGTAGGTGTGGAGGTGTAACGGCAGGG
>JALZCF010000558.1 GCA_030863245.1 Chloroflexota bacterium | reverse complement strand
GCATCGTGGAGCGGGCGAGGGCGGCAGCCTTCGCCGTCGGGGAACGCCAGTTGGGCAGTTCGGTCCAGATGAGCATCCCCACGCGGTCAGCTACCTCGTAGTAGCGGGGGTCGGGCACCTTGATGTGGCAACGGAGGCAGTTCAGGCCGAGCTCTTTCGCCTTACGAAATTGATCCTCGAGAAACTCGAGCGAGGGAGGGGTGCTAATCGTGTCGGGATAGTAATCCTGATCCAGCGCCCCAAGCAGGTAAAGCATCTCCCCATTGAGGAAGAGGTGCCCGCCGCGCGCCTCGATGGTGCGGAAGCCGAAGTGCTCGGCAAGCGCATCTACCCGTTCTTCCCCTTGATGCAGAGAAACCTCCATCCGATACAGATGGGGAGTATCGGGCGACCAGGGTAGCGGCTCCGCAACAGAAAGGGTGTGCTCGAGCGAGTCTTGTCCTGCTGGCACGTCGACCTGTTCGACGGTGACGATCTCTCCACCGGGCGCGACAACCGCGACAGATACCCGGTAGCCCTCCTCTGCTTCCGCTGCGAGGAGCAAGTGTACTCTGATCCGTCCGGTTTGTAAGTCGGGCACTACGTGTAGTCGTCGTAGGTGAAAGGGGGCGCGACGCTCGAGCCAGACCGATTGCCAGATGCCACTCAACGGCCCGTACCAGCTCTGCTTGCCATGGGGTATCTCAGGAAAGAGGACGTCCGGATCGGAAACACGAACCGTTAGCGTGTTGTCGCCAGGGCGTACCAGTTCGGTAACATCGAACTCAAAGGGCAAGTAGCCTCCCTCGTGTGAGCCGACGGGCGTGCCGTTGAACCAGACCTCGGCATGGTAATCGACGGCACCGAAGCCCAGAATGATGCGATCGTCTAGCCACTCTATTGGGATCTCCACCGTGCGTCGGTACCAAGCGATTCCCGAGTAGAAACGAAGATCATCCGACTGGGATTGCCATGGCGCGGGGACAGCAACAGTGGTTGATGCAGCCGCTCGGAGGGTATCGGGAGTGAGTCGCACTTCCGGGTCCGTCCAGAACTGCCAGGTTCCGTCGAGAGAGAGCTGAGAGCGTAAGGTCATAACGATTCTCCTATGAAAACAGGGGCGACGCGAGCCAGGCTGTGGGTAGCCTCGCTTCCTTTACGACAACTATGCCTATCCCTGCAGAGGCAGCCGTAGCCAGTTCAGCGATAGGGGGGGCAGTAGTACGGACACCGTCTCTTGTCCCGTACGGATCATCGCCCGCTCCACACGGAAGGCATCGGGATAGAGAGGTGACGCCACGGCGGCCACATCCTGATGCGCAAGGAATGCCAGCCCGGCCTCGTCTACCAATCTTGCGCCGGGTACGGCGATAGCCAGCGGGACTTCCCGCGAGAGATGGCGGTTCACCGCCACCACCATCACCTCCTGCCGCTCCGGCAAGAGTGTGGCGATGGCATCGACGTAGGGCACATTCTCGATGGGAGCGCCCAGATCCGGTCCCTCCCGCACGTCATAGCCTGGTCCCTCAAGAGTGACGGGCAAGGGGTGGCCGCCTATCAGCGCAACGTACTCCTGCAGCACGAGTACCTGCGGATCTACATACACGAGGCCCCCGATCTTATGGATGCACCCGCCGTGCAACAACGCCGTGGCGTTAGCGATGGGGATACGATCGGCGTTGCGAATCATCATATTCAGGAAGGCGCCAGCGTAGATCACCGCCCCGTAGTTGGCAACGTTCGGCCGCCGCCGATCCTGACCGAGGATCCCCCATTCGGTGATTGCCAGCCGCACAGGCTCGCCACTGTCTGCTTCCAGCACCATCTCATCGGCTATTCGGAGAAGGTCGGGGAGAAACTTTCGCTCCCAGACGTCCGGTTGAGCCATCAGACTGTAGTAGGCCTCCACATCGCTTAGATGTTCGATCAGGTAATCGTTGGCCGGCAAGGAGTGCAGGGAGATGTAATCCGCGGCCCCGTCAGCCTCCTGAAGAAGAATCCTGTGCCATCGACGGTCGTTATGGACATGCATGTAGCCGTATGCGTCGGGATCGACAAAGTCAAATGGGTTGCCGGTCGCGATCAACTCGATGGTCGGGTCCACCGCACGCATCGCCTCGGCAAAGGCGCGGAAACGGCGCGCGTTCTCGTCGGCACCGTGGTGGCCTCCCTGCCAGACCCCGTATGCTTCGTTGCCCACTTCCCACAGACGCACATTGTACGGCTCCGCCTGCCCATTTGCGGCGCGCAGGCGGCCCATCGGCGTGTCCGGAGAGCCGTTGCAGTACTCCACCCACGCAGCCGCTTCGTCGGCGGTGCCGGTACCCGTATTCACCACCAGATGCGGCTCCGTTCCGACCAGCTCACAGAAGCGGATGAACTCGTCGGTGCCGACGAAGTTGTACTCGAGGCCGCCCCACGCGGGATTGGGCCGCGTGGGGCGATGTTCCTGTGGACCAATACCGTCCTGCCAGTGATAGTGGCTCACGAAGTTGCCGCCCGGCCAGCGTAGCAAGGGGACCGCCATATCGCGCACCACCTCGATAATCTCCGGGTCGAATCCCTCGACGTGGTCGGCCGGAAAGAGCAGCGCACGATCGACCAGGAGTGCTTCGTCGGGCACCCGCGGGTGCCAGCGGAAGTAAAAGTCCACCGGCTCGCCCAGTGCGACAGCGCCCTGTTCTAGTGTCAGTTGGAAGGGGAGCCGGTTCCAGGCCGCATCGTTTACCTGCAGCTCCGCCGATGCCAGCCGCTTGCCGGCGACCGCTCCTTGGTAGCTCAATCGACGGCGCAAGCCGACCTCGATAATTCCCCCCTCCGCACTCCCGCCAGATACTCGGCGCGCCCAGATCTCCCCGACGTACAACCGTATCCGGTGGACGGGGAGAAAGACTCCCTGACGTAACCCAGGTGGGCCAGCGTCAAGGCGAACATCCTGCCCCGCTTCATCGGCGCCGGTTGGGTGGAGACGCACCGCTCCACCGCCATATCCAACGTCGGGCGTGACCGAGCCGAAACGGCCCAGGGGTACCCAGCCCAGCGGAATTCCGTCCTCTGCGGCGTCGTCGAGAATAGCCGCACCGAAACCGGTCGGGCCGATGCCCCGCACTTTATGCGCATGCAGGATTCCTCGGTCCACACCATATAAGAAGAGGATCGTCAGGTAGTCGCCTGTGGTCCGTAGCGCCTGTAGTTGGGGCGCCGTTAGATGGGGATCCCCTTCCAGGACGGGATTCGCCAGCAGCTGCGACCAGACCCCCCCATAGATGGCGAAGCCCAAGTGCTCGAGAAAGTTACCGAACACCTCCTTGGGAATGCGGCGGCTCTGTTGGTCCACGGCAATCTCCAGGCTGGCTTGCCAATCATAGGTGCGACGATAGGTCGTTGGGGTCAGCCCGTATGTGACATGCTTCATTCGGAATCTCCAACACTAAACCAGACGCGATGCGCGCGTAACACTGCTATGCCCTGCGTCCAGCC
>JALZCF010000519.1 GCA_030863245.1 Chloroflexota bacterium | reverse complement strand
CTCCCCGCCCCCGTAACGATAACGGCCTTCCCCTTGAGATCATTCTCCATTGCGCTGTGCTCCTTCTCTGTTGCATGTTGCATGTTGCATTCCGCATTCCGCAATCCGCATTCCGCAATCTCTAATCTCCAATCCCCACCACTCCTAACGGCTCAACCGCCTCGACCGGATGGACGTTAAATTCCTCGATCAGCTCGCCGAACAACTCAGTTGCGTTACGCCTCCGGTCCTCTACGTTTGTTGGTAGACCTAGATGATAGGTACCGCTTGGGAGGATGCCGCAGCCACCGTACTTGCGGATGAGGAGAAACTGAACAACCACCTCTTCTCCGGCATGCTCCGGCGGGAGACGGCGCCACCAGGAGAATCCGCCGACAGTGAGGAGCTTGGCACGATCGAAGAGAACGTTGGCCCCGCCAACCCAGGCAATCTTGTATCGTACCGGCTCGCCATCTTGCACGAGCTTTAACTCAAGGTGAAGCGGATTGGCGGCGTTATTGACCTTGTGGCGCTCCCATACGAGTGGAAGCGTTTCTGGCTCGAAGGGTTCGGGCCGTACGGGCCCCTCCCACAGCTCAATGTTCTGTTGGTGAGGGCGGACATCATCCAGATATTCCAACCCGGTGGCCGGACAGCCGACAAAGCCGCATTCCTCGTGCTGCAGCACTGCCAGCATCCGCTCCATGACAGGCGGATCGAGCAGGACATCGTCGTCGATGTAATGGACGTAGGGGGCACTGCTCTGTTGCAGCAGGAAATAGCGCTGCTCTGCCATGCCCCGGCGCGGCAGGTGCCGGTGTAGGGAGACGTTGTGCCCGTGCCAGCGGAGCGCCCGCACGAGGGTCTGAATCTCGATGCTGTCGAGATAATCCTCTCCCTCATCGGTCTGATCTGATACGATCACATCGAAGTCGGTGAACGTTTGGCCTAGCAGGCCGGTCAGTACGATGGCCAACCCACTCTTGCGGCCGCAGGTCGGGATCAATACATCAACCAATGCCACAGCTTGTTCCTCCTGGAATCACTGTTGGTTGCCTCTCAGTAGCACGAGTTCTGGCCGTGCCGGCGTGCGAGCAGCCCACAGATCGTAGTACAGTTCAGATGTTCGCTGCGCGACCGTCGACCACGTGAAGAGGCGCTCTACCCGTCTACGTGCCGCTTGGCCCATCCGATCTCGCAACTCCTCGTGTAACAGGAGATGGCGCAGGCGCGCAGCTAGTGCCTCGGGATCGCGGGGTGGAACCAGAAGGCCGGTCACACCGGCCTGCACGGTAAAGGGAATGCCCCCGACCGCCGCCCCGATCACGGGCGTGCCGCAGGCCATGGCCTCGAGTGGGGTCAGACCGAATGGTTCATACCAGGGCGTAGTCACGGCCACATCGCCCGCACTATAGTAGTAACGGAGCTCGTCTGGCTGTTTCCTGCCCGCAAAATGCACCTGCTCCGTGATGCCCAGTTCTGCTGCCAACCCCTGCAAGACGCCAATCTCTGGCGTAGCAACAGGATCCGGTTCGCGTGTTTCGCCGCCGACCAATAGGAGACGAACCGGTGGTATCTCCTCCTGTCGCACCAGTAGAGCGACGGCTCGGACCAGGTTCCGGATCCCCTTTCTTGGAACCATCCGCCCGACATAGACGACGACCAATTCGTCCGGATCCAGCCCAATCCGCGCTCTCGCCTCGTGACGTGCTACCGGTCGAAAACGCTTGACGTCGACTGCCGAGGGGATCAACGCCACCTTACCTGGCGCTGCCCCGTAATCACCGACAAGTTCGTCCCGCTCCGCCGGGCACTGCGCGATCAGCCGGTCCACCTCTCGGATAATCTCCAACTCGGCACAGATCCGATCATCCGGGCTGGTATCCGCCTTCCCCTGATGGCGGCGCTTGGTCTTTCCCATGGCGTGGAAGATGTGCACCGCGGGTATCCGCAGGCGTCGGCGCAGTTCGGCGACTACCCAGCCGGACATCCAGAAGTTGCCATGAATCACGTCATAGCGCGCGCCATCACGGACCATGAAACGGAGAAAGGAGTCGCGGAACTCTGGCATCAGGGGCCAGAGCTTATCCTTCAACAGGAATTGCGGTTCGCCCGCCGTGAGGTTCACCACCCGCACGCTTGGCACCCAATCGCTCGTCTCTGGCGCATCCAGAGCATCGCGCCGAGTGAAGACATCTACCGTGTGACCAAGCCGTGCCAAGTGCCGGCTTACCTCGCTTACGTAGACATTCTGTCCACCCGCGTCCTCGCTGCCCAACAGGGCAACAGGGCTGGCGTGCTCGCTCACCATAGCAATGCGTAAGGGGCGATCCATCTCTCCTCCATTCTGGATCCCTGTTTCCGGATAGCTCATAAGCCACTAAGGACCATCGCAAAAGCCTCGTTCCAATCGCGGATGAAGCGTTCCAAGCCGAACCGTTCGTTGGCCATCACCCGTGCGTTCTCGCCAAGCCGTTGGGCTTCCTCAGGATGGTCCAGCAAGAAGCGCATCCGCTCGATCAACGTGTCCACGTCGCAGCTAATGTATCCATTAACCCTGTCCTCGATGACCGTTGGCAATTCTGTCGTCGCCAGCGCCACCACCGGCATCCCGATCGTCATACCCTCGATGACTGCGAGCGGCAGACTGGTGTAGCGGATCGGGCTGAACAGGAAGCGATAGTTGGCGACCTGGCGGTGCAGGTGGCGATAGGGAATATCGCCCAGGCCACCAAATTCCTCCGTCTCCATGCCCGCCGCGTCTAGCGGCACGCTCTCCCGCGCATGAAGGAAAATGTCATAGCCCGCGATGCGGGGCCGGTGCTGTATCCCATTCACGACCACGATACCCCGCTCCAAGTGACCCTGGTAACGCGCATCGGGATCGATGGCAACGCTATGTTCGATCACCACGGTCGGCACTCGTCCATTGTCCCACATCAACCGGTTGAAATGCGTGACGTGAACCAGCAGGACGGTCGGGTCCTCCACCGGATGCTTCGAGTCGGTCGGGTGGGGCCGCGGGGTGTTGTGCTCCAGGTAGATCTTCGGGAGCCGCCGCTGGGCGGCGCTTAGAATTTCGAACTGATCTTCAAAGTAGTTTTTCGGCGTCTGATAGATGATCAGATCCAGATCCAAGTCTCGCACCTGCTCCGCTGGTACCTCCCAAACGTAATCCGGTAGGTCGAAGGTAGGCCCGCGCCCCCCGTATCCCTCGGGCCGCCCCGGCTTGATCGGGAGGTACCAATCGTGGTCGATGCGCGCCAGAGTGTTCAGATAGCTCCCGTGGATGTGCCAGATCAGGATTTTCAAGCGCTTCACAGGTAACCTCCAAGAGCCACGGATGGAACCTCGGTGAGTGCAGCGATGATTCGCGCTGCTTCGCTGAGATCGCTAGCGACGTGGTGGGGCAGCCGTCCCCGCGAGAGAATCCACTCGGTTTCGCCACCGCTGTCCACCATGACGGTTCGGCACCCCATACGCCGGCCCGCCTCGATATCATCGAGAATATCGCCGACGAGCCAGGATCGGGCGAGATCGATGTCGTGGTCGCATGTTGCCTGGTCGAGCATGCCTGGCTCCGGTTTCCTGCAGGAGCAGACCGTGGCGTAGCGAGGGAGAACGCCCTCCGGGTGATGGGGACAGTAGTAGAAATCAAGAAGTGGCACGTTGACCCGCGCCATCATCTTCCGGAGGCACGCCTCGACCCCTTCCAGTTCCTCCTCCTGGAAGTAGGCGCGCGCCACGCCTGACTGATTCGTGATCACGATCAGGTGGTAGCCGGCATCGTGCAGGAGCTGGATGCCCTCCTCGGCACCCGGCGCCCACCGGATCTGCTCCGGATCGACGTTATAGGGCACATTTTCGATAAGGGTTCCATCTTTATCAAGGAAGACGACTGGTTGACTCATACTCTCTCTTCACTCATCGTTCGTTCCACCAACTGAGCGACTGCTATGTCAATCACCTCCTCCGGAGGGATATCCAGGCATTCCATATCATAGGGACAATGGAAGGCGTAACAGGGTGAGCACGCCGTTGACCGACGGAGAAGTACCGTGGGCGCTTTCCGGGGCCGCCACTGGCTTTCGTACTCGGTTCCCGAGTACAGGATGACCATTGGCCGCGCGAAGGCGTCTGCGAGGTGCATTGGGCCGGAATCGTTGGCTATCACCAGGACGGTGCGACGAATGATTCCGGCCAGTTCGGGGATGCTCGTCTGTCCGACCAACGAGACAACCTGCTTGACCGCATGGTTCGAGAGGATCGGCTGACACAGCTCGTGCTCCCGCTCGCTACCGACCACGACGATTGGCAATTGCGTCTCGGCAGCCAGTCCGCTCGCCACAACCGCGTAACGATAAGGGTCGTAGCGCCGCGCCTCGCAGCTCGCACCGGGCGCCAGAAGGATAAAGGGGGAAAATGGATTGATTCCCGCCCGACCGAGCATCCTATCAGCGGCCTCCTGCGCATCGTCGGGCACATGCAACTCCAGATGGCGATCCCATACGTCGAACCCTGCCTGCTCGAGCAGGTGGAGGTTGCGCTCTGCCTGATGGAGGTCGTCTGGCCGGGGCTTCACCCACTGGGAGAGCACGTTGCCGCCGAACTCCTTTGACTGTCCAAGCCGTATCGGGATGCCCGCCAGGTAGCAAACGTACGCGGGCGGGTAGGGGGATTGGGAGAAGCTGGTGAAAATCAGGGCGGCATCGAAGTGGCGCTCGCGAAGCACCTCTACCAGCTCTCTCTCCCGTTCAACATCAGGCACCCCGGCAGACTCAATTTCCTGCCAGGGCACCCGCCGTGTAATGACGTCGTCCACCCATGGAAGCAGGGGGACTACCTGAGTGCCCGCTGGTGAAGCGAGGAGGGTGAGTGAGGCGTCCGGCAACTGCTGCTTGATGGTCCGTAGCGCGGGCCCCAGAAGTACCACATCCCCGATGTTGTCCAGTCGGACAGCAAGCACGCGGCGTACCGACTGCCACTCGTCAGGCAACACGTACATCCTCCCGCCATAGAAGTGCCTCTGCCTGACCGAGCACCATTTCAGGTGGGACCGCCCGGTAACCGCTACCCATCTGCACCTCCCCTCTTGCATCGAGTATCCGATGGCGCTCGCGATCCAAGGGTGCCCATCGAGCAGGATCAGCGTCGAGGAACAACACCACGCTTGGCGTGCCGAGGGCTGCCGCCAGATGCGAGACGCCCGTATCATTGCAGATGAGCAGCCGTGCACGGCTCAATAGTGCCGCGACGGCGCCCAGCGAGGTGCGACCTGCCAGATCGATGGGTCGATAGTGCATGGCCCGCGTCACAGCCTCTGTAAGCGTCCTCTCCTCCGGGGTGCCCGTCAACACGACCCGCAGCCCTTGGTTAGCGAGCGCATCTGCGACAACGGCAAAACACTCGGGCGGCCAGCGCCGTGCTGGATCGCGTGCACCAGGATGGATACAGACATACGCCCCTTGCTGCAAGTCATTCCATACCTCGATTTCTTGCAGCGCGCTCCAATCCTCCTCATCCAGGGGAAACTCCAATGATTCCCCCGTGAGTGGGATGCCTAGAAACTCCATCAGAAGCAGATGGCGCCGCACTTCCGGTTCACCTTCAGGATAGACCAGAAACCGCCCCGGGTCTGGGCAGTACTCACCGGGCAGGAAAAAGCCTGCCGAAAGCCGTGCCCCCAGCATGATGGTAAAGGGATTACTCGTGCCGCCACTTCCATGCATCTGCAACGCAAGGTCAAATCCCTCTCGGTGCATCGCTGCAAAGAAATCTGGCAACCGCTGAACCTCTGGCGGGCGTTCCTCGATGCCGGGATAACCTGGAAACTCGATATATTGATCGATGTAATGACTGAATCGATCGACAAGCCTCTCCACCTCCGGCAGAGCAACCAGGGCGATCTCCGCCTCCGGCAGCGCCGCCCGCAATGCCCGCCATGCCGGAACCGCACACAGGAGATCCCCTAAACCCCGCAGCGCCCGTACGATCACCACGCGCTGCGGAAGTTGGTTGTCCAGTCGGATGCGATCCACGTAAGTAACTCCCGTATTGAAGTAGCACAAATACTCTACAAATAGTGTAGGCAACTCCACACTGTAATGCATTAGGCGAATGCACAAAGTATTCTTCTCCAGAATTCGTCGAAATTGTGCATCTGCACAAAAAGGATGGGGAAAACAGACAAAAGGGGGGTCGTCAGCAGGAAGAAGGAATCAGGAGATAACATCCCTTCTTTGGCTTGCTTTTTGCTCACGGCGGGTAAAGTCGTTGCCCACGAGAGGAGCTATTCTATGACATCCGATCCCATCAGCGACAAGGACATCAAGTTGGCTGAGGAGCGCATCGAAGAAAAGCAACGCTTCGAGCGCCTCCGTCACCTGATCTACGACCCGGCTTTCCGTCACCGCGTGATCCTGGGCCTGAACGTGCTCGCCCTGGTCATCGTCACCCTCCTGGCCTTTATGGCGTACACGGTGCAACGCGTGGTCTTCGACGTGGAGACGACCCTCGGATTCCAAACAGTAGGAGGTGAGCTCTTCCTCGAGTTGATGACCTGGGTCTCGGTCCCCGGCGACATGCCCTGGTCCGTCCTCGTCGTCAGTGGGGGCATCCTACTGATTGGCGTGCTGCTGGGCTGGAAGGAGGGGGCCTTCCTCTTCTTGGTGACCGGCATCCAGGGGCTCGTCAACACCCTCTTCAAGAACTTCATTGACCGCGCTCGACCGACCACCGAGCTCGTGGAGGTCTTCGTGCCCGCCGGGGGCTTCTCTTTCCCCAGCGGCCACGTCATGTTCTACACGGTCTTCTTCGGCTTTCTCTTCTTCCTGGCTTGGACGCGCTTCCCCCGCTCCATTTGGAAGGGGCTACTCCTCTTCCTGACAGGCGCCCTGGTGCTCCTCATCGGCCCCTCGCGTATCTACCTGGGGGCCCACTGGTTGAGTGATGTGGTGGCCGCCTATCTAGTGAGCCTGATCATCCTTAGCCTGGTTATCGAGTTCTACCTCTTCTACATCGCGCCACCAAACGAATTCACCGAGGGCGGTATCCTCGGCAGGTATGACCGGATGCTACGGGAGCAAGAAGAGGTAGAAAGTGGGGGTACGTAGCCCCTCGAATAGCGCCTACAATGCCCGCTTCAGTTCTGGAGCATCACACCCGACTAAGACAGCGCTACCGCAGGTGGTAGGTCATTTCCATTGAGGTGACCCTCAGGATACGGTTCCCTACGGCCCAGTTCACCATGCGCCTCGATCTGCCTGTCGAGCAGGGGAGCCGAGGGGCGGCTCCGGAGAAGCAGAGCAAGACGAAGTTGTACTGCATCGTCAAAACAGCGCGGATCGAGCCCAGTCAGCGACGCGACCTTTTCGAGGCGATATGTGAGAGTGTTACGGTGGATGGAAAGCCGCTCGGCGGTGGAGTTGGTGTGGCAGTCCTCGTCGAAGTAGGTGTCGAGAGTTTGGAGCAATTCCGGCTCATCCGTGAGTGGACTCAATAAGAAGGTAGCCAATTCGAATTTGGTGCGCTCGTCAGAGAGCGCGATGAAGACTTCTGTTCCTAAATCGGCAAGACAGTGAACCTGGTTAACCCCTCGGAAGCGACGACCGAGTTCGATCGCCGCCCGTGCGTCCTGGTAGGAGCGTGCCAGCCCGCTAATTCCGGGGTGGTACCGTCCTAGGCCGATAGTGGTCGGGGCATCCGTATCACGACGCAACCGGGCGAGAAGGGCGTTCCCGGCACGCCGCAGCGCCGCCAAGTTTGCCCACGAGGCAGCAGCCTGCGACGAAACCTCTTCCTCGCTACTCCAGGCCCACAAGTTCTTGGTATCGCTCGCCTTCAGAATGACGATCTCACCGTTACCGAGGTAAGCACAGATGGTATCGCTGGGCAGGTGGAAGAAGGTCACGATACTGTGGATGACACGATCGACCCGTCGCTGGATCTCCTCTTCGTTCGGCAGCAAGCGCAACGGGCGCGAGGTGGCTACGTGAATGGGCTCCCCCAGAATATAATCCGCCGCATCGACGAAGATAACCGCCCGGGGCGGGTTCAGATCCATGCCGAAAAACAGCGCCTGATGGCGAATGGCACCCTCGTCCTCGACGGAGCCACTCAACAACGAGTGGATAAAGTCATCCTTCCGGCTCTGCGGCCGAGCCAGCTGTTCCAGCAGGGCCACCTGATCAACCACCATCTCCACGACGGCCCGAACCAGACGAGGGTGCGGTTCCTCCCCATCGATGGAGCCCCCCACGAAAATATCGCCCGCATGCTCCTCCAGGTTCAGTGGAAAGCGTACCAGCTTCTGCTCCAGTGTCGCTTCGACCTGCGCAAAGGGCAGTCCCACCATCTCCTGCAGGCTGCTACTCACAACGCGTTCCTGTGCATCAGTCACAAATACCGGCGCGTGTAGCAACTCGGCAATTCGCTCGGTGAGCGCCACCATGACACGGCACGAATTCCCCGAAGGGGCCACAGAGGTTAAGTTATTCATGATAATTATCCATGCGAGTTGGTATGAACCAAGGATAAAAGAGCAATTAAGGTGCCGGGAGAAGAAGAAGGGCTCTCCCAAAGACTAACATCCGTTCTACTATGACACAAACCCGCTGCTTTGTATAGGTACGCTCGTACTTCTTTACTACGTACTTTTGTACCGCTCTAACATGACGAACGACACTTAGACAGGCTGAACAGGCTGTGCTAGACTTTCGCCAATGGATGAAGGCCACTTTGGCCGCTAAAAGGCGTTGCGTATCCCCCTCTCGTCCACCCCGGTACGCAACAGATAGTACAATAACGTGAGGAGACGTTTTGCATGAAATCGTATCAACCTAGTAATGTGCGCAATGTCGCGTTAATCTCCCACAGCGGTGCGGGGAAGACTACGATTACCGAGGCGCTACTCCACTTGACGGGTCTCACGACGCGCCAAGGTCGCGTGGAGGACCGTAACACGGTCTCCGACTTCGATCCTGAGGAGCAGCGTCGCGGTATCTCGATCAACCTTTCCGTCCTACCGATTGAGTGGCGCGATCACAAGATCAACCTGATCGATACACCCGGTTATCTCGATTTTGTGGGCGAGGCACGAAGCGCACTGCGCGTGGCCGATAGCGCCGTGGTGGTTGTGGATGCCGTATCGGGGGTCGAGGTCGGTACGGAGTTGATGTGGGAGTATGCCGATGAGTGGCAGCTACCGCGTCTCATCTTCATCAACAAGATGGACCGCGATACGGCCCGCTTCCAGCGCACCCTCAACAGCCTCCAACAGGTGTTCGGTTCCAAAGTGGTGCCGATCCACATGCCAATCGGCGAGGGCACGACCTTCCGTGGCGTCGTCAATCTCATTACCCGCCAGGCAGTGGACGAGCAGGGCAACGAGATCCCCGTGCCCGACGAGATGCAGGATGCGGTCGACGAGGCAGTGATCGAGCTGATGGAATCCGCCGCCGAGGGCGATGATGAGTTGATTCTCAAGTATCTGGACGGGGAGGAGTTGACGCCGGATGAGGTGTGGCACGGTCTCAAATCGGCGGTTGTCTCGGGAGACCTGGTCCCGGTGCTCGCGGGTAGCGCCACCGAGGGCGTTGGCATGGGTGCGCTCCTCAACGCGATCGTCGAGATGCTCCCCTCGCCGGAAGGCGTCCCGGCCGAGGTGGCAACCCGCAATGGCGAGCGCGTAGAGCTTTCCCCTGATCCAAACGGCCCGTTAGCCGCTTATATCTTCAAGACGGTCATTGATCCCTACGGCTCCGTCTCCATCTTCCGAGTTTACAGCGGTACCCTCCGGAGTGATAGTCGCGTACGGAATCAGCGTACAGGTGATGAGGAACGTATCAGCCAGGTTGTCGTGATACGCGGCAAGGAGCAGATGCCGGTTGACCAGATCGGGCCGGGGGACATTGGTGCCCTGTCGAAACTGAGCCACACCCATACCGGTGACACGCTGGGCAACGTCTCCATCGCCCCCGTCACGATGCCGAACCCAGTCTACGCCGCGGCCCTCTTCCCCAAGAACCAGTCGGAGGTGGACAAACTCACCACAATGCTGGGCCGCGTGGTGCAGGAAGATCCGGCGCTACACTGGGCGCGCCGCAACGACACGCGCCAGATGGTCCTGATGGGGCTGGGCGACACCCATCTGGATGTGGCACGCCACCGTCTCGAGCGTCTCGGCGTCAGTGTCGATCTGGATACCCCGCGTGTGGCCTACAAGGAAACCGCCTCGTCTACCGCCTCGGCCCGCTACCGACACAAGAAGCAGACGGGTGGGGCCGGTCAGTTCGGTGAGGTAGACATGCGGATCGAGCCTCTACCACGCGGCTCCGACTTCGAGTACGGCTGGGAGGTCTTCGGCGGTGCGGTCTCCAGCAGTTTCCAGCCTTCTATCGAGAAGGGCATCCGACAGGTGCTGGATCGCGGCGTCATCGCGGGCTATCCTGTTGTAGATGTCAAAGCCGTGGTAACGGACGGCAAGGAACACCCTGTGGATTCGAAGGATATCGCCTTCCAGATCGCGGGCCGGGAGGCCTTCAAGCAGGCCTTCAGGCAGGCACGCCCCGTGCTGCTCGAGCCCATCTACAACATCAAGGTCACCGTTCCGGAGCAATATCTCGGTGATGTGATGGGCGACCTAAACACCCGGCGCGG
This sequence comes from Chloroflexota bacterium, assembly GCA_030863245.1. Classification (GTDB taxonomy): domain Bacteria; phylum Chloroflexota; class Anaerolineae; order Ardenticatenales; family Ardenticatenaceae; genus JALZCF01. The sequence goes on along the minus strand of JALZCF010000519.1, from coordinate 4,078 downwards.
TCGTGTCATGGGCATGGAGCAGCAGGAGCACAAGGCCATCGTCCAGGCCCAGGTGCCCGAGTCCCAGCTGCTACGCTACGCCGTAGAACTACGCTCCATGACGCAGGGCCACGGCTTCTTCACGATGGACTTCAGCCACTACGATCCCGTGCCGGATTACATCGCACAGGAGATCATCAAGGAAGCGCAGCACGCTGACGAAGAGGAGTGAGTCAAGTGCGGAATGCGGAGTGCGGAATGCGGAGTTCGTAGTTACACGCATTCATGTACGATAAGGGCAGTGAGCGCTCTCGCTGCCCTTTTTCTTGTGTTCATCGTTCGGGAGCGGGAAGCGAACAACTCGGCTATCTGCCTATCCCCCTTACCGGCGGCGCGCACGCTGCCATTGGCCAGCACCGCATCTTTGATGTGCACATGCCCAATATACTGATTTAGGAATGGCCAGCCGCGCTTGGTAGGCCGTGCCACGCCGACCTGCACGAACCCGAGCCTTGCGATCTTGCTGCTGCTGTGTGATACTCTGGCTAGCCATTGAAGTAACCTTCTACCTACGGGGGCGCGCCCTCGTGTGATGTTGGCGGAGCGAGGAGAAGAAGCAGCATGACCAGAGATCAACTCATCCAAGCCCTACAAGAGTGGTGGCCAGGCGTTCAATTCGAGGTGGCTGAAGAGGGTGCTGTCGAGCCTCGCCTCCGCGTAAGGGCCATCAAGACCAATGCTGAAACGGGCGAGCAGACAACGCTTGACGTCGTACCTCCTGAGGATCTGCTAGAGCAACCCAAAGAGGTAATCAGACGGCAATTGGCCCAAGATTTCGAGCCGGCCCTAGGCCCACCGAACGAAGGGGAAGCACTTTGAGGAAACATCTCATCTGGTCCGCGGAGATGAATCTCCAATCTCCACTCTCCAGCCTCCCATTCCCGGGTAACTCCTTGATGGTGCACTAGCCTAAGCCATCAAAGGGTGGGAGGGGGTGGATGCTATCAGGGCCCAACGCAACCAGGCTCGGCGCTCGGGATCTAGGTGGCGGACCGCTCTCTCGAAATCCCTCTGATCCTTGCTGCGCTCCTTCCCGCCAGTGGTCCGGCTCTTCAACAGTAGAACCGACTCCAGGGCGAGGAAGGGAATCCCGTCGGAGGTGGAAAACCCGATCCCGTCGGCCGAGCGCAGGATGGTCGGCTCGCGCCGACAGTGCCACATGCCAGGAATTGCCGTTGACATTCTGTTTACACCGATGGAGTGACGGCTTGGCGGTTTCGCGGTAGAACTAGAGAAATTCAGAAGTGTTGCACGAGGGCAGCTTATCATGCGGCAACCATTAAGGGTTGGTCTGATTGGCGCAGGGGGCATTTCGCGAGCGCACGCACGTGCCTACCGAGATTTCCCAGAGCGGGTGCAGCTCGTGAGTATTTGCGATATCGACCCTGTCATCGCGGAACAGCGGGCGCGGGACACAAATGTCGAGTCCATCTATAGCGATCCATTCCAGATGCTCAACGAGGCGGCGATCGACGCGGTGGATATCTGCACGCCTCACGACCAACACGCGCCCCTCGCGATTGCGGCGGCGCAGGCGGGCAAGCACGTGCTCGTCGAGAAGCCGATGGCCTGCTCCCTAGAGGAATGCCGTGCTATGGTCGCGGCCGCGGAGCAGGCAGGCGTCACGCTGATGGTTGCCCAGCACGAGCGGTACATTCCTAGCTACAGGGGGGCACAGCGCGCCATCCAGGCGGGCGAACTGGGCCCGATACGCGCCGTCCGCATCGATGCGATGCAAAATCTTCTTGCCTTCCTGCCACGCGGTCACTGGCTCTACGACGGTGAGCGGGCAGGTGGCGGCATCGTGATCTCGGTCGCCGTCCACCGAATCGATCTCGTGCGCTATCTCGTCGGCAATGTCGGACGCGTGATGGGTGTCTGTCGCACGATGCGCCCGGAGTTTGTCAACGGGGCGGAAGATTTCGCGTGCGCCACCCTCGAGTTCGAAAACGGCGCGATCGGCGAGTTGTTCGCGACGTACTCGGGCTATCGAATGCCGTGGGGCCAGCAGTTCATGATCTTTGGGGACGATGGCACGGTGCACGCGGTGCCGCCCAGCGGGGAATATGATGGACCCGCGCTGATCGCCTCGCGGGAGAGGGGCCAGGAGAGCACCGCCTGGAACGAGCAGTTCGGCGGCTTCGTCCCGATCGAACCGGACCGCACCGGCCTGCCCACGGACAACGGCTTCGTCAACGAGATTCTCCACTTCGCTGAATGTTGCCAGCAGGACGTGGAACCGCTAACAAGTGGGCGGGACAATCTCGACACGATGAAAGTCATCTTCGGCATCTACCAATCGGCGCGGACCGGACAGCCGGTCGACCTGGTCGCGCTCTGAAAGGCGTAGCGTATGAGCGGTGAGGGTAGGGGAAACAAGCGCTCCTACGAATGGCGCTATCGCCCCGGTCGCGAACTCGTGCTGATGGTGAATGGTCTGGATGTCCTGTGCTATCACTTTGCGGCGGACCGGTGCAAGCCTTACTTTCATCCGGTCCGTACCTCAGACGGCATCTTGCTGACTGCATTCGAGCCTTGGGACCATGTCTGGCATCGTGCGCTCTGGTTCGCCTGGAAGTACCTCAACGGCGTCAACTTCTGGGAGGAAGCGGAAGGAGGCTGCTCGGAAGGGCAGACGGAATTGATAGGCAGTGAGGTAGTCCGATTCGAGGAGAGTGGTGCGACCGTCGGAACTACGCTCCGATACTATCTGCCAGGCGGGGTGAGCATCCTCATGGAACAACGTGAGATCGCCATCGAAGTGCCCCGTCCCGATGGCAGCTACCTCGTTGACTGGCGCCAGACATTCACCGCGGTGGTAGAGACAGTGACGCTCGACCGCACACCCATCAACGAGGAGACACCCTGGGGAGGGTATGCCGGTCTTGCCTGGCGCGCCGCTCGTTCGATGGGAAAGTTCCGTGCGATGGACAGCGAGGGGCGCAGCGATTGGGAGATCGAGCACCAGCGGGCGCGCTGGGTCGACTTGAGCGGGTTATCCGACGGAGGATGGCAACAGGCTGCCGGTCTCGCGATGTTCGATCACCCCGGTAATCCTCGGCACCCAACCCACTGGCGCTGTGTGATAGACCCCGGTTTCGGCTACATCAACCCCACCTTCCTCCTCGCTGCTCCCTATACGTTGCGCCGCGGCGAGTCGCTCACGCTCCTGACGCGCGTACTCGTCCACGACGGCTGGGGAGAGCGAGCCATGCTAGAGGAGGAGTACCAGAAGTTCGCAACCTTGCCCCACTCCGCCCTCTCCGACTCCTCGTAAGGAAGTAACGCAAGTAGTACAACGTTGTATTTATCGGTTCAAACGGACGACGGTGAGTAGAAAGGAGAGTGTCTCGTGCCTGATCGGCCTGTTGTCTTTGTTCCGGGTCTCGGTGGCTTGTTCAATCTGCCGGTACTGCTCGATTGGCGTGGTCCGACGCTCAGTGGGTGGGACTTCCCCCCCTTTGTGGATTATGGCCAGGTATTCCTCAAGGCCTTTCAGGAGGCCGGGTACCGGCGCAACCGCGATCTATTCGTTGCCTTCTACGATTGGCGCAAGGCGGTTAGCGACAGTGCCAGGCGCTATCTTATGCCCTGGATTGAGCGCGCGCTTAGAGGCTCGGGGAGCGATAAGGTGATTCTGGTGGGTCACAGTATGGGTGGCCTGGTGGCACGGGCCTACGTGCAGAGCAGCCAGTATCGGGGCGACGTCGAGCGCCTGATCACCTTGGGAACGCCCCACCGTGGGACACCGGAGGCGTACTTTGCGTGGGGAGGTGCAGAGTTGCGCTGGGATCCGGTGGCAAATGCGGTGCTCAACGTCTATCTCTGGTACCTGGCGCACCTTCATCCTTTCCAGAGCGACTTGAACCGGCTTGGCGCCATCCGCAGCCAGGGCACGGGCCTGCGCGACTTGCTGCCGGTCGACGATTATCTCCACGATCAGGGTCCTCCCTTGAGCCCCAAGGCCGAAGATGGTCTGATTGAGCGCAATCTCTGGGGCGATCTTGCCAATCGCCCCAATGCCCTGTCCCTCCTCTTC
>JALZCF010000500.1 GCA_030863245.1 Chloroflexota bacterium | reverse complement strand
AAGGCAACCAGTGCCTCCGCCGCATACAACCCCACACGCGCTGGATGGGGTGACACCTCCCCTTCGCCCACCACCTGCTCTTCCCACTGGAGCATCAATCGCCCCCCTTCCTTGCGGAACCGAAACTGTTGGTAGACGAAGGGATCGAATTCCCTCGGGAGCGGAAAGCGACGTGTGGTGCCTTGCTCGTGCCACTGCATGGCCCAGCCTTCCTGGTCTCGCTCAATCGCGAGCAGGGGACCATCCCCATCCTCGCCGAGTGCCGGATAGAAGCCATATGCGACATCATCCCCCACATCGCTTTCCAGCCGGACATTTACCACCAGCTCATAGACATCAAGCAGGCACCCTTTGATGAGCCTTCCCGGCTCCTGCGTCGAGTGATGCGCCAGTTGCCCGTTCTCGATGTGCCAATTATCCGCTGGCCCCTCCCAGTGCCAGCCGAGTTCGGCTGGATCCGCTGCGTGAGTGAACTCATCCTGCCATCCAATGGTGAGTGCGAATCCTGCGAAGGCAGCTGCCATCTCCTCCGTGTAGAGCGCCACTCGGTAGGCATTCTCTTCCTGGATCCGTCCTGACCACTGTAGGTGCGCACCCTCCATTACAAGAGATGCGAGCTGCTGGTTGATCTCAAAGCGTAACAGGTGATAGGATTCTGCTTTGAAATCGTCCGGCAATGCCCACTTCTGCTCGCGCCACCCGCTGTCTGCATGCCAGGTAAGGACGGCCTGCCTCCCTTCTGGCAGGAGCCTGAGGCTCAACAGAGTGCCCCGCTCACCGAGCAGTGAGATGCCGTAGGCGGCCTCTTTGTCGTGCCTCCCCACCGCACGCACGCTAACCTCCGCCACGAAGCAGGGCGCGCTGGTAGCACAGCGTGCCTCAGCAGTAGCGATTGACTCCTGTATCGCCGCGCGGTCGCGGACGCTCCACCGGCCGCCAACGCACGTCCAATCTGGACCAAGACCGTCTGTACGCGGCGCATCAAAATAGTCGGCGAACGTGGCCAGTAGCGGGGCGGGCCGTGAGGTGTAGCTGGGACCAAGTACCAGCATCCTCTCCCCCACCCACTCCAACCGGTCGATCGCCAGCAGTCGCCCGCTGCCGTCCTCTGCCCAGCCGTGGTAGACGCAGAACAATTGCTGGTTGTCGGGCCCACGCACTGCCGAATTATGTCCTGGACCGATGACTTGGCCGGGGACAGTGCGCAGGATCGGCAATACGTGCTCGCCGTCACAGATCTGCACCCACTCCTCCGACCTCGTGATGCTGTCCGTGGTGGCGTAGCTGACGCCGTAACTCGGGTTCTGCCAGTTTCCGCCACTAAACATCTGGTAGTAGAGGCCTTTGTGTTTGAGCACGAATGGGCCCTCGACGGTGTGCCAGCACACGCCTCCCTTCTCTACTCGATGTGGGTCATAGATCTGCCAGTCGTAGCAGGGCAGCGTCACAGGCTGCGGCTTGCCCTCCAGAGTGAAGGGATCGAGTAGGCGGTCGCGTACCGTACCGGTGCCGACCCGCTCACGATCGAGGAAGTCCGTGGCGTAGAAGAGATAACGGATTCCTCCTTCATCCTCAAACACATGGGGATCGATCGCGAAGAGCTCGCTGGTCAACCGGTGCCCACTGTCCACGAAGGGGCCGGCCGGATGCTCGGCAACCCCCACGCGAATCTGCATGCGTTCCTCATTCCCGACACTATAGTACAGGTAGAAGCGGCCGTTATCGTAGGTCACCTCAGGTGCCCAGTAACAGGTTGCGCCACCCGGGAGGGGCTCCATCGCGCCGGCCAGTTCACGCCAGTGAATCAGATCGCGCGAGTGCAGGATGCCGAAGCAGCGGCCATCGTGCCAGAAGCCGGTGCAGTAGGCCCAGTATTCGCCAAGGTGCTTGAGCACGAAGGGATCAGGGAAATTCCGGGAATAGAGCGGATTAAGATAGGTCACGTTTTATCGACTGTTATATCGACTGTAGTAGCGGCACGGCGACGGGTGGGTAGGCAGGGCGGGCACAAGGCCCGCCCTACAAAGGATGACCAGATACGAAGGAACTCCCTATCGACCCATGAACTGTCGGATTCTGGAACGGCGGCGCAGGACGAGGGTTGCGGTTAGGAGTACCGCTGTACCGACCAGGAGCACCTCCTGACCTCTCCTGCTACTGTTATCCACGGCAAGGACCTGCAGGGTAACGGCCGTGGGCACTTCCTCTAGGGTGTACACGCGCACGTAATCGAAGTTGGCCGTGAAGCCTTCGCCCCCCATCGAGACGAGACCGAGATGCAGCGGCTCGCCCACGCCGAGTTGGTGGGTCCACGTCCCCCCGCGGACCCAAGTAATGCCGTCCCGGCTCGTGTAAGCTGTATATTCCTGCTCGTCCTTCTGCTCGCGCTTGACGATTCGTAGGTAGGTCCACTCATCCGGTGGGCCCACAACGGTGTTGCCGTATCGAGGGTAGCCCTCCGGCACCGGATAGAGCTCTTTGGCAAACTCGGTCTGGCGGGTTTCCCAGATAGACACGTGCACCAGCTTGATGTAGTTATCGTCGCCGCCGTAGATAACGAGACCGGCCTGAACGAAGTTGTGGCAGCAGCCGTCTGGCGGCAGGTCCAACCTGACCCGGGTCTCAACCATATACTCGCCGGGGATCACCTCCTCCGATAGTGGCTGGATGAGCACCGAAGCGTCGTTTCTGTCCACGTACAGGTCTGCCGCCTGGGTCTCAAAGCGGAAGGTGCCGTCCGTCACGCCAAAGGTATCAGTGGGAGGCTCGCGTACCCATTCCCACTGAGTACCCAATGTGCCCGTGAACTCGTCTGAGAGGGAAGCTATCAGCTCGCCAGGCTCCGCATCCTCTCGGATCTCCGGCTCGTACTCGGTTGTCTCGCCGGGTTGGGCGGCCGGGGCCGCCATTGGCTCGTCTGATGCCCAGAAACCGCCGCGCACCATTGGCCAGCCATCCTCCCCGACCCAGACAATGGGGTCCATCAGCAGCGGGCGCTTGGTGAAGCCGATCTCCCCCTCAAAGTAGGGATCAAAGCGATCGATGGCGTGGTAGACCGTCCAGGTCTGCCCGTCAAGATCAGTAAAGACATCGTTGTGGCCAGGACCCACCCAGCGGTTACCGTTCATGCTGAGGACGGGCGTGCCCCCTACGCGGCTATTCAAGAAGGAAACGCCCTCACGATCGACAAAGGGGCCAGTGGGGCTATCAGAGCGTCCGGCAAAAACGCTGTAACCGGTGAGTGGGCCGACGCAGCAGTTGGTGGCCGATACAAACAAGTAATACATGCCATCGTGCTCGACAACCTCGGCACCCTCGTAGCGGTTCGGGATAGCAACCTGCACTGCCTCCTCCGCCTCGGTAGTGAAACCGTCCTCAGAAAGCGGGCGCACCTCAATGCCACCGTAGTAGCTACCATAGTAGATGTAATTCTCTCCGTCCTCTGGCGTGAGGACATCGGGATCGAAGGTCCAGAAGAAATTACACCCATCGCCAGCACGGCGCGGCGCGATGACGGGGCTGTCGTGAGGGGTCCAGGGACCTAGCGGGTCCGAAGCCACCGCGACACCAATCGCGTTGTCGTCGTGGCAATCTTCCGGTTCTCCGCTAATCTCCGGCCGGACGTCAGTGACACCATAGTAGAGGTAATACTGCCCGTTGAAATACTGAATATCCGGCGCCCACAGGCCGGCAGTCGGATCAGCCCAGGACGGGCGTTCCGTAAAAGCATCACCCATGTAGGTCCAGTTGACCAAGTCACGTGAGCGTAGGATCGGAATCAGATGGAAATTTAAACCGCCCTCTCCATTCCGATCCTCGCCGTTGAGCGGGTCAGTCGTACAGTAGATATACCAGTAGTCATCGTCCGGTTCCTGCCCACGAATAATCGCCGGGTCAGCACAGCTCTCGACCACCCCCTCCGTTCCGGGGATAGCTGGCTCAAGAGGATTGGTGTACGTCTCGGTAACTAGGCGCGTGGGCGAAAGAAGCGCAGGTTGGTAGGGAGGGGCCGCGCCTGCTTGAGCAGGTACCGTGCTGAGTAAGCCTAAAAAGACTATCAACAGTAGGAGGAGTAGGAGAAGCGGGATGAGTCGGAGAGCTAGGCACCTTGGGAAGTGTGTACGCATCCTTCCTTTCCTTTCGTGAGTGAGAGATGTTAGGCTATTCTACTAAGGCATGGGTTGTGACTCAATAGTCGGTCCCAGCACGTCAGGCTGACCGTCCTCCCAGACAAGCTGGTCGATCCACATGAAGCGACGGCTGCCTTTGAGGCCGGCCGACGTAACCTCCCAAGCGTGGTAGACCAGCCAGGTATCGCCGTCATCATCCAGCACGATCGTCTGGTGACCAGGGCCGATCACAGGGGGCGCCTCCTCGAAGACGGTTGAGAGGATCGGATTCTCTGGAGCGTCCTCGCACGGTCCAAGCGGAGACTCACAGAATGCGTATCCTACGGCATAGTCGGCGCCAGCATAGCTGTTCGCGGAGAAAAAGAGATAGTACGTCTCCTCGTGCTCCCACATGGTCGGCGCCTCGATCACAGCGCCTTCCCAGGGCTCGTCGTTGCGAACCAGCCGGACCGGCTCGCCTACCAACGAGAGCCCATCTGGAGCGAGAGGCTGCACGTAGATATAGGTCGCCATGTTGCAGCAATTGCCATCGTTCTTCCAGTAGAGGTAGAGCTCCCCCTCCTCGTCACGGTACGCGCTCGCGTCGATGGAGCCTCCCTCCTCTACCTGGCACACAAAGGGTTCCTCGCCGACCGCCTGGAACGGACCGTCGGGCTCGTCGCTCACTGCAACCCCGATACATTGTCTTTCACTTTCCTTATCACGCGCCGTGAAATAGAGCACAAAGGAATCCTCGATCTGGATGACCTCCGGTGCCCATACGTCGGGTCGTCCTAACCTGACCCATCCGGGCAGGGCGGGCATCGCGTCGTGCTGCAATTCCCACTCAACCAGGTCGGGTGAGGTGGCGAGCTGCACGTTTCTTCCCGCAGCATTCGTGGCGTAGGCGTAGTAGTTTCCATCTACCTCGATCACGCCAGGGTCGGGAAAGTCGTGCCGGAAGACCGGATTCTGGAAGGTGTCCTCCGCTGCCTCTGTCTCGACCTCTTCCTCTACTTCTGCCTCGGCCTCTGCCTCCACCTCTGCCTCGGCCTCTACCTCTGGCTGAGCCGCCTCCTCGGCCACCTCCTCTTCGACCACCTCCACCTCGGTCGTCCCCGCTTCGGTCGCCTCCTCTTCTTCTCCACATCCCACGAGGAGGAGAGCAGTGCAGAGCAGGATTAGGAACGGCCACCAGACAGCTATCC
>JALZCF010000459.1 GCA_030863245.1 Chloroflexota bacterium | reverse complement strand
GTGCAGGCGAGTCTTGATCCGTCGCTGTGGCTTCGTCATGAGTCGTTCTCATCTCGTCATTGTCCAAGTGGGGTGTAACGGCGAGTGCGGGGAACTCTGTTTCCCTGATCATCCGCCAGTCTCTCGTTAGAACGCGGAGTTTGTCATCCACCTCCCTCACGGTTGCCGCGTAGAGGATCTTTGTAAACGAGCGGTTGTCTGCAATGAGGACAACGCGGTCGCCTTCCTCCGCATCGCGTATCTGAAACTTGTTCTCGTCCGCCACGTCTTGTTGGAATGAAAACCTCTCCCGCTCCCATAGATTGTCGAGAGTGCCCTGTGGGACAAGACGTCTGAATCCGGAATCATCGGCGTTCGGCTTAAGCAGGTAGACCCAGGCGCGCTCCCGCGGAAACCGCTCGGCAATCAAGTTATCGGGAAGCTCACATAAGGCAGGTTGTATCGATACAGAAGCTTCCCCCAAGCGGTCGTAGAAGTGAGGCAGTGGTAGAGGGAACTGCGTGGGACCGCCTAGCCACTCTTGATCCTGTATCTTGCTCCGTAGATCGAGCGCGATCTCTGTCTCTGCTCGTCCAAGAGCCTGCTCGAATAGCTCACTGGTGCCGACCGGCGTCCCCATGATTGAAGGGCTCTTGATAGAGAAAGAGGGAACGACGAGCAGAGGGCTCGATCTGGAAAGTTCCTCTCCTTCTCGAAGGCGACGGAAGTGTGTGCCGTTCTCGTGCATCAGTACATTCATGAGATATTGGTCTTTAAGACCCAAAGCGTAGTGCATCCATTCGTGAATGATCGTACGGTAGCCCTCCGCCTCATCCCAGCCGATCGTGAATTTGTTTCGTCCGTGCCATAACCCACGTCCCATTCGTATTGGAATAAACTTATCCGCCTCATGCAGGGCACTGACCCAGCTTCGTGGAAAGAAGCGGTTGGAGACCATGATCTGAATGTCCGCACCCGCCATGAGTTCCGGTCCACCGAAGACGACTTGGCCAAATGCCATCAAACCATCCGTTACATCGTACAGGAAGTCCGACGCACGACGAAAGGCGCGGCGGAGATGGGCTAGGTACTCCTCGTCGGGTAGCCACTCGAGGGCAACGACGACGTTGAACAGATACACCTTTTTATCATAGGGTACACTGTAGTCGGCTGAAGGTAGCATGCCCTGCGGTTCCGGTTCCTCCTTTGCCAACACCCGATACATCTTATACGATCTGTACGCTACGGTGTCGTAAGCCGGGTCGAACAAGGGAGGACGACAGGTCGAACTTTCCATGCCTAGCTTTCGCCTTTGCGCTTCATGCCTTTCCCGCATTCCGGTCTCAACCAGTTGGATGGTAGTGGTTGAGTGCTGTCCGGGAGGCTCGGCCCCCACAGCTTCTTCTCTCCAAAAATCATGACTATGAAAGAGAATTCTTCGGCCCTTGTCACTCATCAGATTCCTCCTAAGGCAAGTAGCTCCATATTCGATACAATAGCTGAGTTGGGATTCTGGCCGTCAGAACACGACCTGCTCCCTTTGTGTGCCATCCTACAATGGTTCGACAGTGTGTTGCTCCGATCGCTCACATCGTGCGATGAAGCCTACTGTTCGCGACTGCTGAGAAGTCCTCTCGTCACGTCAGCCCCACACCTCAACGGCGCCCATCGTCTCCGACCACGCTTCCATGACGCCATTCTCAAGTGGCTAGCCGAGGAGGCCCCCGGTCTTGAACTGGAGCTTCACACGTTAGCATTCCAGGGTTTTCTTCGACGCGTAATCGATAGTCGCTTTGAGACATATAGGGAAGTGGACCAGGATGCTTGTTTTTATCACCTAGACAAATTGTTTTACTTGCTTATTCCTCGTGAGGCCTGGACAACCCTGGCTCAACACATTGCGGCTGCGCGGGGTACAGACCCTCAGCGTGCCCGTTACAGACACCGCCTCGCCTTCTATGAGGGCTTCGTGGCGTTCAGCACAAGGGATTATGAGCGGGCCGAGGTTCTCCTCACGACGCTCGTTCAGAACGATAACTTGGAGCCAACCATACAGATCCGTGCATCGAATGCGCTGGCGTTATGTTACATGCACCAGGCCCGACACGATCAGGCGCTGGCTTACTATCATAGGGCGTACGAAAGTGCTTGCGAGAATCGAGATCGCGCTTATCAAGGTGTAGCATTGATCAACATGGGTATGGTCTACCACGAACTGGGCGACTACGAACGCGCTCTGTCGTTAACCCAAGAGAGCCTGTCGATCTTTCGCGAGATTGGCGATCGCCTCCGGGAGAGCTATGCACTTTACGAGATCGGCAACTGTGCCCTCCATATGGGCAGATGGGAGCTGGCACAGGACCATCTGAAGCAGGCGGCCAGCCTCTATGAAACGCTGGATCTCACCGCTCGTCTCGCGAATGTCTACTGGGCGCAGGGGTTGCTCCACCACCTGCTTGGCAACGTAGGTGAAAGCGAGAGAACATATCGGCGCGGCCTTTCCATCGCTCGTTTGCAGGAAGACAAGACCGTGATCCCCGTTAGGAACGATATCCTCTGGTACCTTGGCTTCCTTTACTACACCCAACAGCGCTACGACGAAGCCCTCGACGCCTACGACCAGGCTATCGCCCTCGCTCGGGAACTTCAGCGTACCCATTCGCTCAGCATGATTCGCTACCAGTTCGGCAACGTTTTCAAGCAACAGGGTCGTCTCACTGAGTCGCGAGCGGCGTACGAGAGAGCCATCCATACCATCGAGGGCCTACGGGCGGATACCGAAGGCGAAGAGGTCAAGCTGGGACTGCTGGGCACGACCCAGCAGAGTTATGAGGCGATGGTGCTGCTCTGTGTCGAAGAGCGCAGGGCGGAAGAGGCCTTCGACTATGTGGAGCGGGCACGCTCGCAGGCGTTCTTGGATGGCTTGCGGCAGAAGGACCCGGCGCTGTATGAGGCGCTGGACCAGCCGGTGGCGACACTGTCGGAGGTGCAGGCTGCGCTGCCGGACGGGGCATTGCTGCTGGAGTATTTCACGACCGGTGTTGTCCTGCCCGGCGAGAGCATGATCAATAATCTGCCGCCGGAAAACGCGGGCCTGCGTGAGTACCTGACCCTGCCACCCCATCTTTTCCTCTTCGCCCTCACCCGTGACCACTTCGAACTCTACTCCATCCCTCTCGACCCGAATGTAGTCCAGCCAAAGCCTGGCTCCGTCAGCCCCATGCGCCGCCTGCTGCGCCCGCGCCAGCTTGCCTACCTGTACGCGCGGCTGCTCGGCCCCGTCGAGTCCCGCCTGCGCGAGTACGACCTGCTCTACCTCATCCCGCATGGCCCACTCCATTACGTACCGTGGATGGCGCTTCGCTCCGCGGCAGGTGAGTACCTGCTCGACACCAACGGCCCCGCCATCGCCTTGGCCCCCAGCGCCACCATCCTGCTGCGCAACTGCCTGGGCCGCGCGACCGGGCACCCTGGCACCTTCCTCGCCCTCGGCTACAACGACGAGGGCGAGGAGGCGCTCCGCTACGCGGAGATCGAGGCCCGTTTCCTTGCCACTCTCATGCAGGGCGATGCCTGGGTAGGCGGCGCGCCCAAGATGGAGCGCCTGGTCAACCACGACGCCCCCCTGCGCTGGCTTCACATCAGTAGCCACGGCATCTTCCGTCCCCACTCGCCGCTCGACTCGGAATTGCGCCTAGGTGCCAACGACGCACCCAGCGCGCGCGAGATCATGCACAGCCTCGATCTTTCCGTCGATCTAGTCACCCTCAGCGCCTGTACCAGCGGCCTGACCCACATCGTTCCCGGCGACGAACTCCTCGGCCTGCCCCGCGCCTTCCTCTACGCGGGCGCCCCCACTGTCGTCTGCACCCCCTGGGAGGCGGCGGATCTCGTCGCGCTGCTGGTGATGGAGCGCTTCTACCGCGACATCCAAGCGGGACACCCACCCGCCGCCGCGCTCCGCGACGCCCAAGTCGCAGTGCGCAACATGACGGGTCGCGACCTCGCCGCCACTCTCGCCCGCTGGCGCAGGGAGTACCCAGCCGAAACCAGCGACCTTGAACTCCCCACGATCGCCCCACAGCAACTCGACCAGCCTCTCTTTAATGATCCTTCCCACTGGGCGCTATTCATGCTTATTGGACGGCCGTATTAGATACGCGCCACCTCCACCTCTAGTTTCGCCAACACCGAACGCGGCACGCCCTCAAACATCGCACATCCTGCCTCGTCCGTTTCCTCCTGCCATGTGGTGCCGGCGGCGTGGAGGGTGACGGTGATGCCGGATTGGTCTAGGGGATCGCGACGTTGGTCGTCAACGATCACGTTGATGGTCGCGGTGTTGTCGGAATTCTCTTCCGCGAAGATCTCGATCCCCACATCCAGGTCTGGTACGGAGCCCGGTTCCAGTTCGTAGGTGTAGAGAAGTTGCCCGCGCATCGCGCCTGCGAGGGAGGGTGGGCGAAGTGTGTCGAGGAGGGTCTGTGAGAAGCGGATCCAGAGACGCCCCATCTCATCCACGAGCCATGGCTTCGCAGGGGTTGGCGCGCTCTTGTCTTTTTTGAGAAAGGATAGGTTAGGCGTGGGGTAGGAGGGAGCAGGGTCCACCTGGCCCGTGTAAGCTGGGATGAGCAGCTCCAGCAGTTCCTCTAGCTCGTCGCGGCACGCCTCGCATGTCTCCAGGTGCGCCGCCATTTCTGGGTACTGCGCTGCCGGATCGTTTCCGCAGGCCTCAACTGTTGCATAGTCAGGTAGGAGCTCGCGCATCGCCTCGTGCGCCTCGCCTGCGGAATCTTTTTGGTCGCTGTTAGCATTAGTACCCGGCATGGAACTCCTCCTCTACATAGTTAAAGGGAAATAGCCCGGCAAAATGTTGCACTTGGCAACCGAGCGACATAAGCCTATTCATCAATCTCCAGAGCAATGCCAAGGTCCCGTGCGAACGCACGCCACGCGGGTTCCTGCTCGAGCTTCTTGCGGGCGCGCGCACGGAGAACGTGTACGCTTCTGACTGGCTTGTCGAGTTGCTCGGCGATCGCCTCGTCATCCAGCCCCTGGACGTGCTTCAATAATAGGGCAGCAAGTTGTTGGTCGGCGCGTGGGTGCTGCTGTAGAAACGCCGCGACCAGATGTTTCAGGTGGGTCTGCTGCTCCTGCAGCTCTAGCCGGTTAGTGGGATCGACCTGTCGCGGATCCGCAAGGAGCGCGCCCAAGGCATCGAGGCCCGGGCCGACAGGTTCGTCGAGCGACGTAGTGCGCTTCCCTCGCTTCCGCCTGATCGTTCGGGCGGCATCCCGTAGCTGCTGGAAGGCCCAGGCGAGAAAGGCCGCCGGAACACGACAGCGCTCGAAGTTGGCGTATACCCGCTCGATGGCAAGCTGGGTGGCATCATCGCATACGTCCCGATACTGCCAGTACGCACTGTCGTACAGGTACTGGAACAGCTCGGTGTAGCCACGCTCCTGTTGCGCCTCCCCCTCTGCACCGGAGCAGGCGTGATAGAGCGCAAGGCTGTAGATGTGCGTGGCAGCGCGCTGCGGATCCGTGGCAAGCCTGCCCTGGACGGCCGCGACCGTGCGCCGGACAAACTCGGCCCGCCCCAGCAGTTGCCATCCATGCCGCGACAGCAACCGATCCACCGCTTCGGCGCACGACTGCTCAAGGGAACTCATGGGAATTTGTCGAGATCCTTCGGGACTTATACCAGTTGTGTTGTGAAAGGCCGTAAAGGTTTGTAGTAAACACTTTAGTGTTAGCCCACGGCCGAACACTAAAGTGT
>JALZCF010000428.1 GCA_030863245.1 Chloroflexota bacterium | reverse complement strand
GCATCTCTGTGCGCGCGGCGGAGACTCTTCCCTTCGGTCAGAGTGACATGGGAGGATGAAGTATATCATGCTGAAAGGAAGCAACCTTTAACGGAGGCCCCATCATGTTCGAGCGCCCACTCACCCGTAGCGAAGCAGAACTAATCGAGGATATGGCGGAGTTTATCGAGGCCAAACACCGGGGCAATGAGGCCCATGATTACGCCCATGTGCTCAGCGTGGTAAACTACGCCATCCGTATCGCTGAGGCCATCGACGAGGAGGTAGATCCCTTCCTCCTGATTGCCGGCGCCTTCTTCCACGATATCGGCTGGGTCGGCACCATCACGGGAGAGCTGCACGGCCTACGGGGTGCAACGATTGCCGAGGAGTATTTCCGCAACACGTGGGTGCCACGGGAGAAGATCGACCAGATCAAACGCATCATCGTGCGTCACACCCACACCTCCCATATACCGCCAGAAACCGCCGAGGAGAGGATCGTCTGGGACGCCGACGGGCTGGCGGGCCTTGGCCTGTTAGGTATCCTGCGCGGCATCATCGTGGGCAAGGGCTCCCACCTGGATATCTTGGAATCTACCCTCCTTTTCGCAGGCAAGCACTTCGAGCGCCTCCACTTTGAGGAGAGCCGCCGCATCGACGAAGAACTGTATGAGGAGACCCAGGAGATCATCGAGTACTTCAAGGAGGGCTTGGTCCAGCGCAAGGAGCGCATAGCGGAGCTAGACCTGCCGGTCGACAGGGAGCAACGTGCGGAGCTTGACGCGGCAGTCGACAAGGCGCAAAGCTGATTTTCTTCACCCACCCTGGTCAAGTATCGGGGTGGGTCTTTCTTTCTCCATCCTCTCACCGTACCGCCCCCATCCCAACGCCGCCGCCACCAGAGCAACCAGACTCAGCACCACGATAGCAGCCCATAAGGTGTTGGGCGGGCTCGACACCGCAAGCACGGTCGTGACGATGAAGCCCACCGAAGCGTTCAGCAGGATGAACCAGCGGTAGAGTTGGTTGGCTCGCTCCCGGCTCGGCGCTGCCAAGTACCAACCGACCAGGAGCGGGTATAGTGCAACTAGCAATGCCCACTGCCATCCATAGTATCCAATCGCGAGAATCGCGATGAGGTAGAAGAACAAGGCGAACCAGGAAGTCCGGCGCGCCCCGAGAAAGGTCGCAACGGTAGAGACACCTCCCCTACGATCCGCCTCGATATCTTGAATAGAGGTGAACGCATGCGAGGCAACACTCCACGCCACAAAGGCGACAATGGCAGGCAGCGAGACAACCCAGATACGAGCGGGCGCATCATGCCACGCCAGCGCGATCAGGTACGGAAAGATGTAGGCACTATTGATGGCGCTGTCCAGAAAGGGTCGGCTCTTCCCTCGAATCGGCGGTGCAGAGTAAGCCCACCCAAGAAAGAGAAACACGCCAAGTAGAACGATGGCAAGGGCTGTGCCTTGCCAGAGCACGACGAGCCAGAAGGGTACATTCCAGAGCAACATAGCCCGAACCATCGGACCATGCATCGCCCGCGGCAACAAAGCCCCCTCGTCGCTCCCCTTCCGCACATTCAGCAGATCGCTCTCATAATCGTAGACATCGTTGATCCCGTGCAGCCACAGATTGAACGGAAGCGTGAAATACCCGATCATCACCAGATCCGCCCACGTAGGCGCCCGCTCCAGCACCAACAACCCCAACACCCACAACACCGCCGTATTCAACCACAACAATGGCCTCGATGTCCCAATAACATCCCTTAGTGGAAGGATGAAGGATGAAGGATGAAGGATGAAGCAACGGATGAGGTCATGGCCGTTATTCATCCTTCATCCTTCCTAATTCATCCTTGTCGTTTTCATCCTTCATCCTTCCGTGGACCCTCCACCACAGCCGCGGCACCATGGCGACCTTCCTCCACTTCGGCACATGGGCGCGTCGACTGTGATTGTCGTAGCCATTACGCTCGATGACGGGCAGGATCGCGCGATAGACCTCGGCAGCAGAGGCGACGGCGAGACGACCGTCGGGATGAAGCATGAAGATGCCGGGCCACGCCTCCTCGTAGAGACGCTGGGCACGTGCGACCTGGAATCGCATGAGAGCATGGTAGCGCTCGTCCAGACAACCCTCTAGAATCTCCTGCTCTGTCAGGTTGAATTGCGCCAGTTCGTCAAGGGGCAAGTAGATACGCCCTCGGCGTGCGTCCTCCCCCACATCCCGCAGGATGTTGGTGAGCTGGAGCGCCACACCGAGCTTGATGGCATACGTATCGGCTCCCTCCTCGTAGCCCAAGATCTGCATCGAGAGCAGACCCACCGTCGACGCAACACGATAGCAGTAAAGCCAGAGCTCCTCGAACGTGGCATAGCGGTCGACAGTGAGATCCATCCGCACCCCTGCCAGCAAGTCGTCAATGACCGTCACAGAGAGGCCGTAGCGTTGCCGTGTGTCGCTCCAGGCAAGCAGCACGGGGCTATTGGGGTCAGCTTCCTCACCACGTGCATGGATGGACCAGCCGTCTAGAGAGTATCCTATCTCGTTGTCCGGTTCATCTACGATGTCATCGCTCCAACGACAGAATGCATACAGAGCACGGA
>JALZCF010000403.1 GCA_030863245.1 Chloroflexota bacterium | reverse complement strand
TCGTCAGCCTCTGGACGATCTGGTGGGCGGCAAGGCATCCTGGTATGGCTTGGCTCGTCGAGGCCGGAGAGGAGTTTTAAAGTGCCGAGCGTGTAAATGCGGAGTGGGGAATGCGGAGTGCGGAATGTGAATTGGAGAGTTGCGCGCCTTACTGTTGCCCTCGCCAGGCGCAGCGCTCTCACCTAGCGTGCAACGTCATCAGGAGACCATGACGGGGGCGCAAGGTAAGCTCCGCGAGTGGCTCGACAGGGTGACCAGGCACGAGGTCGAGGCGGTAGTGCTGGGCAACGGTGGCCAGGACCAACTGGGCCTCTACTATGGCAAAGTGGTTGCCGATGTACTGCCGCGGCCCACTACCGAAGGGGAAGTAAGCAAACCTGGCCAGCAACATCGTCAGCACCTCATCGCGTAGCTGGCGGTCGTCCATTGCTTCACCGCTCTCCTCATCCCGCGCCCGCATCAACATGGCAAGCAGGTCGCTGCTCTCGTCGCCCCGCTGGCGCCGCTCGGCAATAATCCGGTAAACAATCTCGTCGAGCGTGCGCCGCATCTGGTGAAAGCGGCGGTTGCGGGGCGTGGGGATGCTGAGAGGTGGACAGAAGGGGACATCGAAGCGGTGGATGATATCCTCGGTGAGGATGGTCAGCACCCGATTGATCGTGTCGGCAACATGGCTCACATCCGTGCCGAACAAGGTACGCGTGGCGATCGTCAAGGTCAAACGCATCATCTCCCGCGCCACGTCCAGCGGCTGCCCCTCTCGGCCAGTGGCTGCCACCGTTCGAGCATGGTCAGGGTGGCCTCCGTCATGAGGGTCCCGAAAGCGGCAATCCGCTGGCGGTGAAAGGCCGGCTGAATCAGGCGGCGCTGCCGCAGCCAGAAGCTCCCCTCACTGGTCAACAACCCGTTACCGAGCACCGGCCGTAGTAGGTTGAAGCTGACCGTATCCTTACTGTAATGGCGGTTATTATCCTGCAAGACATGTTTGATGGTATCGGGATGATTCAACTGATACGTGGTGATGGGGCCCATGCGGTAGTGCACGACATCGCCGTACTGGTACATCATGTCTACCATAAATCTGAGGCGATCGTGATGAATGTCGCGCAAGACACCGAAGAGGAGGTGTCCACGTGGACCCGGCGGCACCTTGTGCCAGGTCCTACCCATCCTATCGCTTAGCCAAGCTGTAAGATTCATCGTTCACCTTCCTCTTAGCGAAGGGTTGCGATTGAAATCGCGGCTGGGGGGCCTGCGGCCAATTGTCCGCCTTCGCGGACAAGAGGGCGGTGTGTGGGGTAGTGAGTGAAATTAGGGAGCAGGCAAGTGATTGACCCAAGGAATCTACGCAACAATCGCTCCTGAGTGCAAAGGGTCCAAGGCGGTATTCGGCGCTGGCTTGGTTTGTTGGACCGCGACCGAAAACAGATACCTCTGTCACAAAGACCTGACGCGCACGTGCGGGCCGGAGCTCGGCGCTTGAAAGGGTGGTCAGCTTGGTCGCTCGCTGAGTGTGTGAGATTACCGGGCATGCGCCCGTCGTCAACCTGTCCTATACCATCCTCCCTATACGAAACGGGCGGCGTATCAGACAAACTGCATATCGGCGCGGATCGGACTGAAGACTTCCAGCAGTCTGACAGGGACCTCGCCCACCCGTGCCGCGTGCTCCACCCCGCCTGGCACAATGTACAGATCACCCGGCCGCAGCCAGCGTCTCTCCTCACCGATGGTCAGTTCCACCTCGCCTTCCAGCACGAAGCCGACCTGCTCGTGGGGATGTGCGTGGCGCGGCACCTCACAGCCTACCTCAAGCTCGACGAGCGAACAGAGCATGCGCTGCCCCCAAAAGGTACGGGTGAGCACGCCATCCATCAGGGGGTATCGTTGGCGCGCCTGGGTATCGGGAAAATAGTCGCTCATCTCGCCTCTCCTGTTTTACCGTCCTGTCTAAGCACTAGTATGCGCTCGCGCTCGCTTCGTCGCAAACCCTAGAAAGCGACTCGCCTGTATCATAGGCGACTGTCTTTTCCTACCGAAAAACTGCGTTCCCATAAGAAATCGATGATCCAGCTCTGCTGAAACTAGAAAATGGACGACCACATCCAGTCCTTCCTGAACTTGCACTAATGAGAGCATAACCTGATGTTGTTTATCGTTCCAATCATCTTGAGCTTCTCTTATGGTCACACGCCCCACTGTGCTAGCTGCGTTAAGGCATCAAAACATAGCTTGCCTAGGTAGAGGCGGGACTTCCATCGAGGAAGTATCTACCAGACATGGCAGACAATAAGCGCTTGCTCAGAACCTTCTCACGGTTTTCTAACGATCCGGCCCTATGATGGTTGTTACGAATTCAAACAATTCTCCTAGGTCTACGTCTACCTCATGGGCAACTTGTCCGTCAGTTCCCTCGCAAGGCGCGGAAGTGATGGGAG
>JALZCF010000366.1 GCA_030863245.1 Chloroflexota bacterium | reverse complement strand
ATACAGTTGTGGAAACGCTCCAGCTGGAACAAGGGCAGACACCCGACGAGATCGCGACAGCGCGTGAGCTCACGATCGGTACGATCTACAACCATCTCGCTGAGTTGATCAAGCGGGGCTCCATCGCCGTTGAGCAGGTCGTCGATGATGAGGAGCGGGTTATGATCGAGGAGGCTGTACGGGAAGTTGGCACCTTCTTTCTCTCCCCGATCAAAGCCCGGCTACCAGAAGAGATTTCCTACGGCGAGATCCGTTGTGTTGTCGCCGCGATGGAGCACGAAGGGCAAGAGCCAGAGGCCATCGAGCCCCCGGCGGAGGAGCGGGAACTGGTAGAGCAGCTGATGGCATGGCGGCGCGAGGAGGCACGGCGCCTCAACCAACCGCCTTACTTTATCTTTTCCAATGCTGCCCTGCACGCCATTGCCGCCGCCGCGCCTCGTGACCTGGAGACCCTGGAGGTGGTACGCGGTGTTGGTCCTCACAAGCTTGAAGAATACGGAGAGACGATTCTCGCTATCATCGGGGAGGTGCTGGGTGACTCCTCTCATAATGGCTCTAACGGATAGTCGCTGGGTCCTTCACTCGGCTGACGTCAACCACGGCGATAGAGGTGACAATCGAACGTTCGAACGTCGAGCCATCGATCGTTGTGCCGGTAACGTGTAGGTCGACGTGGTAGATGCCGGACGTCGAGGGCAAGGCCAGGTGGCTACCCTCGGGGACTTCCCGACCCTCGTCCACTGTCTGATTCATCTCGGCTCCCCGTATGCTCACATCGAGCGTTGCGTCCACCAGTCGGGGCTCCGCTGTGACGGCGAGCGGCAGTTGGCTGCCCGGCTGATACACACGGCCCAGGTCCGCATCTAGTTGAACCGTTACTCCTCCCTCGTAGATGGCATGCAATAGGTAAGCGTCGGCTTTGCCCCTCACCCCAGGTGTAGCGATAACCCGCCAGTGCCCTGCCTCCGGCTGCTCGATACGCACCTCATGAAAAACACCTCGCAGGATAGCATCGGGTTCAGATCGGGATATCTGCGTCCCATAACGGGTACCACCGGGACTAACAACGACCACGTGCGCCGCACCGTTGCTCAGCAGGCGGAAGGTAACAGCATCTACCCCCGCTTCGACGGCGACCATCTCCATCACCCGACCTGCCAGCTCCCCGCCGCGCATCACGTAATCTGACGTAGCGAAGAACGGAGCGACCTTGGTGGCCAACTGGCGCTCCGCCACCGAATGGTTCGTCCCATTACCGAGGTAAGAGAAAATCGAAGGATCATACTGCTGCAGGTAATGCAGTTCAACATGGTTCAGATCCGCCCGGTCGGAGATCCCCTCCGCCTCTATTGTGCCATATGCACTCCACGTAGGTATAACGCTGTCATCCGGACCGGGGATCAAGAGACAGCCGAGACTGAGCGGGAAGAACGCACACTCACTCCCCCGTGCCAGGTAGCCACTCACGCGATCATTTTCCGGACGACCATCGGTAACGCTACGAACAAAGCTCATGTAGCCGGTCGTGATAGTCTGTACTGCCGAATCGCACAATCCTAATAATTGGCCCATCCACGAGCACGCATAATTCGCTAGCTCCGTGCCGCCGAAAGGGGAGCCAAACGCGATGTAGCTCTGCACCAATGGATAAGCAGCATAGTGCACGATTGCCGTTTGTGTGTCGACTCCACCCTTGGAATGTGCCATAATATTGACGGAGGAGACACCGTAGTAGGCGCGGATTGCTTCCAGCTTACTTTTCAAGAGAGCCCCGTTGCTCCAGATTGACTCGTATGGCCCCAGATCGACGGCCGTCACACGGAAGCCGTTTTCGCACGCGCGCTGCACTGCCTGATTGTTGCCGATCCAAGTCAGATGGCTACTGGAGTAGCCGTGCACGAGGACGACGACGGGGCCATGCCGGTTGATCGCTGTGACGCTACCAACCCAGAAATTCCCCCCATCCACTTGGTACAGATTGTTCGTACAAGCGCTCTCTTCCGCTGCGGCGGGAAGGGCGCTCGTGTGGGAGAGGAGGAAGAAGGAGAGAACGATCAGGAAACAAACAAAGAGAAGCCAGCGCATAGGAAATACCTCGTGTAGGAAAGGCACAGAACGTAAGTCGGCGGAAGTGTACTGCAAGTTCCCGCGATGGCGAAACCTACCATGTTTGTCAGCCTCCCTACTTTCCGATACCCTTCCCTCAATTAACGCTCAAAGAACGACGAGGAAAGAAGGAGCGATTAGATTCTAGACCTCGTGCGTTCGACCGAGAAGAGATAGGGACTGATAGATGGAACGACCCAAGGTGGTGCTGATCACGGGCGCATCTACCGGTATCGGACGGGCGACGGCGATCGAGATGCGCGGGCGCGGGTGGCGCGTCTTTGCGACGGTGCGGCGGCAGACAGATGTGGTAGACCTCACGAAGGTGGGGCGTGGTCTGATCGAGCCGCTCATCATGGATGTGACGAAGCAGGAGGAGGTTGACCGTGCTATCGGGACTATCCGCGAACGGGCGGGACGGCTCGACGCACTGGTGAATAACGCGGGTATCGCCGTTGCCGGACCTTTGGAGACGCTCCCGGTGGAGGAATTGCGTCGCCAATTCGAGGTGAACGTCTTCGGCCTGCACCGTGTCACGCGTGCAACCCTTCCGCTGTTGCGGGAATCAAGGGGGCGGATCGTCAATATTTCCAGCGCGCAAGGACAGGACGTCATTCCCTTTGCAGGTCCCTATGCCGCCTCCAAGCACGCCGTCGAGGCACTCTCCGATGCCCTACGCCTAGAGCTCCACGGGGTCGTCAAGGTGATTGTCATCCAACCCGGCTCCGTCAAGACTCCGATCTGGGAGAAGACAGTCATGGAGGATTACAGCGTCTATGTCAACGAGCACTACCCAGAAGAGGAGATAGAGCGCCTCACACGCCTCTACTGGAAAGTGGGCCAACGTGGCATCGAGCCTAAAGCCGTAGCCGTCGCCATCGGCAACGCGCTCGAGCTCCCCTGGCCCCTCCCCCGCTGGCCTGTCGTCGCTCGCAACCGCCTCCCCCTGCTCGCGCTCCGTTTTCTGCCTACCGTGCTGAAGGATTGGCTGAAACGGAAGGCACTGAGGTGGCCGCCAGAGGCGTGAGAGGGAGATAGATTTCTGGCATCCTCCCTGCTTCTATTGAGTCGAGCGTAAAGTTGCTAGAGGCTGTTGCATGTTGCATGTTGCATAGTACATACTCCCTCTACGCACCGTTCAATAGCGCGCTCTTTAGGTTGGTAGGCT
>JALZCF010000363.1 GCA_030863245.1 Chloroflexota bacterium | reverse complement strand
CCTTAGAGTTGTATGCGGTCGCTCGGATCGCCTCATGTAGAGCCCGGTAGGAGCCGCTGATCTCTATAGAGACATCGGCGCCCAGGTTCTCGGTCAGCCTCTTGATCTCCTCGGCAGCGCTTTGCTTGGTGAAGTCGATGATATGTGCGGCTCCGAGTGCTTCGGCGAGTTCCAGCCGCTTCGAGATACCGTCCACCACGATCACGGTCCCGCCGTTAAGCCGCGCAAGCTGGGCCGCGATCAGCCCCGGGACTCCTTGGCCGAACACAGCGACGTACTCGCCAAGGTGGATGTCCGCATCAAGTGTGGCGTTGAGGGCGATCGCCCCTACCCTCGAGAAGATCCCGATAATAGGGTCCACACCCGTCGGTAGCTTCCGTTTCGCTGCCCAACTATCCTCGACCACCGTGGTGCTCTTGTGGCCCCACGTTCCCCAAACGACCTCTCCTGTCTGAACCTCGGAAACCCCGGAACCCACCTCTACAACCTCGCCGACCTCCTCGTAGCCCCACCCTTCTACCGGGTGTTGAAGGGAGACTTGCCCGTTCACATTCAGAAACAGGCGCCGGTCGGCGTCCCACCGTTTGGACAGGTACGGGTTTGAACCCCTGTAAGCCGTCAGCTCGGTGCCTGCGGAGATGCCAGAGTAGAGGGTTCGCAACCTTACCTCGTGTGATCGTAGAGGAGGCTCCTCGTACTCACGGAGTCCGACCTCCCTGGGTCCCTCAAAAGCCAACACTCGCCCCATCAGCAACACTCCTCCCATGCATAATTGCCGATCACATCCATACTTCCACCACGCCTTAGCCGTACGCCGATCACTTGAGCGCGCCGCCGGTCAGGCCCCTTACGAACAGCCGCTGAAAGAGTAGGAATATGACCACCACGGGAATGACCATGATCAGGCTGCCTGCGGCTATGAGTTCGTACTCCTGCGTCCGGCCGCTCGCGAACAGATAAAGGCCCGTAGCAAGAACCCTATCCTCCGCTCCGGGCAGGTACAGCAACGGCACGACAAACACGTTCCAGGTCTGGAAGAATATGAGCACCGACAGGATCGCCACGCCGGGCCCCGACAACGGGAGCATGACGCGCATGAAGACCTGGAACTCATTGGCGCCATCGATCCTGGGCATCCGCCAGCTCCTCCGGCAGGCCCATGTAGAACGACCGCATCAGGAACACCCCGAGGGGCAGACCGAACCCACTAGCACCCGCTATTAATACGAGTATGACCCCCGCCTTCGTACCCAGAAGCCCGAGGTCCCTCAGCTCATAGAAGAGCGGAATCATGACGGAGAAGAACGGGAACATCAGCCCCAGCATGAAGACGAAGAAGATGATATTCCGCCCGGGGAAGTACAACCGGGCCAGGGCGTAGCCGGTTAGCGCCGACAGGGCGACTGTGCCAAGCACGGTAAACGCGGTGATCACGACCGTGTTCCAAAAGTATCCGCTAAAGCCTCCGAGTGTCCAAGCATCCACAAAGTTCTGGAGATGCACCGAGCTGAACAGCGCAAATGGGTCTGCGGTCACGTCCTGCGGATCCTTGACAGCGGTCGAGACGATCAGAAGCAGAGGGTACAGGGCAAAAACGGCGAAGACTGCCATCACCAGATATATGATGAAGTAACCAAATAAGCGGTTGCTCATTTTGTACAATACCTCCTACGCAAGGGGCGTTTCGTATGCAATCGGCGATGATGCATCATCCCTGACGCTCCCTCCAACGTATGTAGATTGCTGTCGAAACTAATGACAGAATGGTGATCAGCACTGCGAGCGCTGAGCCATAGCCTGCTTCATTTTGCTGGAACGCCATCTCGTACGTGTACGTGGCGAGCACTTCGCTAGCATGCCCTGGTCCCCCGCCGGTCATGACGTAAACAACGTCGAAGACCGCGAACCCCCCTATGAGCGTAACGGCCGTCACCATCGTGATCTGCGGGGCGATCTGCGGGATGATAACGCTCCATGCCCGCCGAAACCAGCCCGCCCCGTCGATCATGGCTGCCTCTACAACGCTCATGTCGACATTTTGGAGGGCTGCGTGGAGAATTAAGAAGCAGAACCCAGTATATGCCCATATTGCTGAGATCAGAACTGCGTAGAGTGCAGTTTGCGGATCGGCTAACCAGCCGCGGCTGAGCTCCTCAAGCCCAACGCTATCGAGTACCTTGTTTAGAATCCCGAACAGGGGATGGTAGATCCACTGCCATACGATGGCTACGACAACCAAGGGGAGCACGAACGGGAGGAAGAAGAGGGTCTGAAAGATGATAGATCTGCGGCCGCTGCTCCACACGAGTAGCGCTTCCAACAGGCCGAGGACTACAGGTGAGATCGTCCCGATAACCACCCAGATAACGTTGTTGATGAATGCCTCCAGTGCGGCGCTATCCGTGAACATCCTCTTATAGTTCGACAGCCCCACCCACTCTGAGGTTGGCGTAACGCCACTCCAGTTGGTAAAGCTGAGGTAGATTGTGCTGAGGAACGGATAGGCCATGAAGACCAGGTAGATCGATAGACCGGGGATTATGAACAGGATCCCGGCGTACATTTGCTGCCAGCGCAGTGGCGGCACGTCCACGAACCGCCCGACGAGACCCCGTTTCTGCTGGCGTGCTTGGGCGGTATCGCCTTCCGTCCGGGTTCGCGTGGTTTCCTTCATACTGACCTATTCCTCTCTCGTCGTCTCTCCGGTCAGCTCTCTCGGCGTCTCTCCAGTTAGTGTTGTCGGTGTGTTACCGGCGTTCTCCGCCTCTTGCCAGGCTCTCTGCAACGCCGCGGCCTGCTCCTCGGGGGATCTCGTACCACCGATAACTTCCTGGAACCCAGAGAACATCACTTCGTTGAAGTTCTGCGGCGCCAGGACGTCGATGTTGTAACCGAAGGCTTCCGCCTGCGGAGACTGCGAGAGGTCTTCGAGGACCTGCCTGAACAACTCGGGCACGTCGAGTCCCTCCAGTTTGACCGGATGGGCTGGGATCGTGTTGAAATTCTCGATGGTGAAGCGGGTGGCTTCCTCAGACTGCAGGTAATCGATGAACTGGATCGCGCCTTCGGGGTTACTAGCGTTCGCGGCGACGAACAGGCCCGACCCCACCCCCGCCGGGGGTGAGATGCCAGAGCCGTCTATGGACGGGAACGGGAAGAAATCGACCTCGAAATCCTCGACCGTATCAACTATCGTCGATACCAGCCAGGTGCCGGTGGGCAGCATGGCGGCCCTCCCGGAGAAGAACAGCGCGTTGGCATCGTCGTAGGTAATGGCGTTCACACTATCTGGATAGTAACCGCTCTCCACGAAGTCCCTGAACATGAGGTCGATGGCCGCGACCACCTCGGGTGTGTCCCACCGATCATCTCCGTAGAAGAGGTCGACCAGCCCTTCTCTACCCAGTACGTTGCTGACCGCGAGGC
>JALZCF010000234.1 GCA_030863245.1 Chloroflexota bacterium | reverse complement strand
AAAGCAAGCGGAAAGTTGTTAGGCCCAAAAATAACAACCGGCCCATCCAACGGCCCATACTTCGACCGAATACCATTCTTCGTATCGATCGTCGCCTGACACCACGAACGCTCCCGCGCCGCCGCCGCAGCCTGCCGCAACTGATCCGTCGTGCGCAACAACTCCCCCTGCCGCAGCCGCGGCTCCAACGGCAACCCCGTCTCCACATGCGCCATCTCCGCAATTGCATCAGCCCGCTCCTCGATAGCGTCGGCAAACGCCTCAAGGAAACGCGCAATACCCTCCGGCGCCGTCCCACGCAGCGCAACCTTCGCCTCCTGCGCCGCCTCCAGCGCCCGCTCCAACTCCCCAAAGCCAGACACCGGATACTCCCCCTCCAACTCCCTCCCGCTCGCAGGATCAACCGCCGAAAACCAACCACTTGGCGAAACCGACTGCCGCCACTCACCGGCAATCAAAACAGGTTGACGTGCCACAAAAAACTCCTCTCATCGAACAATTCTCACACCTCAAACTAGTATATCGGCATACCCACACCGCGCCAACAGCTCGCTGGTTTCTGTTACATCCCTGTGTTACAATGTCTCCCCGACCAAGAACGCACCACCAACCCAAACAGGAATGCCGCTAAGCCGGAACAATGATGTAGGCAAAGAGAGACCACATGACCCATAGTAGCAATGATCGCCGCACCCCTCACCCGTCGCCCGTCCCTATCGATTCATTCGATAGCGACCTCTACGAAGTCCACACCCACGCGGCCGGACCTGCCGGCGAGCTACCCCTCGATCCCGATTTTCTTCTCAACTCCCCCAGTGGCGACGTCTTTGGCCTCAGCCAGAACGTCGGCATGGGCTGGGCACCACGCCACGTGCGGGGCAAGGCCTACCTTATCCTAAGTACCAAAGGCGGCCTCCGCGCCCCCGACGGAAGCCCCATCGCATTGGGGTACCACACGGGACATTGGGAGGTTGAGCTTCTGGTTCAAGCAGCCGCTGAAGCGCTAAAGGAACAAGGCACAGTCCCCTTTGCCGGCTTCGTCACCGATCCCTGTGACGGGCGCACGCAGGGCACACTCGGCATGATGGACAGCCTGCCCTACCGCAACGATGCCGCGCTCGTCCTACGACGCTTGATTCGCTCCCTACCCACACGGCGTGGCGTGATGGGGGTGGCAACCTGCGACAAAGGCCTTCCCGCCATGATGATGGCCCTCGCCGCCCAGCACGATCTGCCCGTCATCATCGTCCCGGGCGGCGTTACCCTTCCGCCCACGCACGGGGAGGATGCCGGCGCCATCCAAACGGTCGGGGTACGCTTCGCCCACGGCGCGATCAGCCTGCAGGAAGCGGCCGAGCTCGGCTGTCGCGCCTGTGCGACGCCCGGCGGGGGATGCCAGTTCCTCGGGACGGCCGCCACCAGCCAGGTCGTCTCGGAGGCGCTTGGCCTCTCCCTGCTCCACTCCGCGCTCGCGCCCTCCGGCCAACCCATCTGGCTCGACATGGCGCGCCGCTCGGCAAGCGCCCTCATGCACCTGGACCAACAGGGCATCACCGCCTCCGATATCCTGACCGAGGATGCCCTCCACAATGCCATGGTGGTCCACGCCGCCTTCGGGGGCAGCACCAACCTCCTCCTGCACATTCCCGCCATCGCCCACGCCGCCGGGCTCCCGCGCCCCGACGTGGACGATTGGACCCGCATCAACCGCCTGGTCCCGCGTCTGGTGGATGTCTTGCCGAACGGCCCTGCCAACTACGTGACGGTGCAGGTCTTCCTCGCCGGGGGCGTACCGGAGGTCATGCTGCACCTGCGGGATGCCGGACTGCTGCGGCTGGATGCCCTGACCGTGCATGGGCACCCCCTAGGCGAGATGCTGGAACAATGGGAGCAGAGCGAGCGCCGCCGCCGGCTGCGCGAGCGGCTGAAGGAGGCGGATGGCGTCGATCCGGACGATGTCATCATGGACCCCCAAACTGCACACGAGCGAGGACTGACAAGCACCATCTCCCTACTGAAAGGGAACCTCGCGCCCGAGGGCGCGATCGTCAAGAGCACCTCGATCGATCCCTCCGTCATCGACCCCGACGACGTCTACCGCAAAGTCGGCCCCGCACGCATTTTCACCACGGAGCGAGCCGCCATCGCCGCCATCAAGGGTCAGAGCGACCGTCAGCTCCACCCCGGCGACATCCTGATCCTGATCGGGCGCGGCCCGCTCGGAAGTGGCATGGAAGAAACCTACCAGGTGACCTCCGCGCTCAAGGCGTTACCCTGGGGCAAAGAGGTTACATTGATCACGGACGCCCGCTTCAGCGGTGTCAGCACCGGCGCCTGCATCGGACACGTCGGACCCGAGGCCCTAGCCGGCGGGCCCATCGGCCGCTTGCGTGAGGGGGACACCGTTCAAGTCATCGTCGACCGGGTACAGCTGGAGGGTCGCATCGACCTGGTTGGCCACGACGGCCAGCGATACACCCCGCAAGAGGGCGCAGCCATCCTCGCCGCCCGCGCCCCCCATCCCGATCTCGCCCCCGACGGCCACCTACCCGACGACACCCGCCTCTGGGCCGCCCTACAGAGTGCCAGTGGCGGCACCTGGGGTGGCTGTGTATACGACGTCGATGCAATCGTGACCCTACTTGAAGCAGGACGCAAAGCACTGGAACAGGAGAGCTTATAGAGCCCAACCCATGAAACCTCCCGCGCGTAGTATTAGGTTCTACGCCCCACCTGAGACGAAAAACGCAAACCGCCTACGCCCACCGTAACATGTGTGCGAAGCACGTGCGCGTAGCGCACATGCAACATGCAACATGCAACATGCAACATGCAACACGCAACACACCATCCTTAGTCCTATCGAAAGGAGAAACAGTAGTGATGGCATCCCAAACCCAGACAGTACCAATCGATCTCGATCTTGACTATCTACCCCACATCCCAGCAAAGACAGATTACGGTATTGGCTGTATCGGGGCCGGGTTCATCATGCGCGATATCCACCTTCTCGCGTACGACGCCGCCGGGTTCAATGTCGTTGCCATTGCCTCGCGTACCCCGGAGCATGCCGGCGAGGTGGCGGAGCAGCGCGGGATCGCCACGGTTTACGACACCTGGCAGGAGTTGCTCGATGATGAGCGTGTGGAGATCCTCGACATCGCCTTCCCCCCGGATCAGCAACTCGGCATCGTGAGGGAGGCGGTCAAGCGACCCCACATCAAGGGAATCCTCGCCCAGAAGCCCATCGCCATGAACTACCAGGAGGCCAAGCAGATCGTCGACCTGGCTGAGGAGCACGGCAAGGTCCTCGGCGTCAACCAGAACATGCGCTACGACCAATCCATGCGCGCACTCAAGACCCTGCTAGAGAGAGAGGTGCTAGGCGAACCGATTCTCGCCACCGTCGAGATGCGCGCCATCCCACACTGGCAGCCCTTCCTGGAAGACTACGATCGCCTGACGCTCCTCAACATGAGCATCCACCACCTTGACATCTTCCGCTTCCTCTTCGGCGATCCGGAACGCGTCTTCTGCAGCGCCCGAACCGACCCACGCACCCAGTTCGAGCATAAGGATGGTATCACCCTATACATCCTGGAGTACGCGGGTGGCCTTCGTGCATCCGGCTGGGATGACGTATGGACCGGCCCCGCCCGCGAGGGCAGCCTGAGTGATATCTACATCAAGTGGCGGGTTGAAGGCACCGACGGACTCGCATGGGGCACGATCGGGTGGCCTGACTATCCGAGTGGAAGCCCCAGCACCATCAACTTTACCACCAAGCAGCAGCCCGGCTACTGGTTCGTGCCCCGCTGGGAAGAGGTCTGGTTCCCGGACGCCTTCCAAGGAACCATGGCGCAACTCATGCGCGCCATCCAAGAAGGCACCGAACCCGAGATCAGCGGCAAAGACAACCTCAAAACCATG
Source organism: Chloroflexota bacterium (assembly GCA_030863245.1). Taxonomy (GTDB): domain Bacteria; phylum Chloroflexota; class Anaerolineae; order Ardenticatenales; family Ardenticatenaceae; genus JALZCF01. The sequence continues at coordinate 3,805 of JALZCF010000234.1, read as the reverse complement.
GCCCTAATCGACGCCTGCTACAAGTCCCTCGAAACCCACTGCGCCGAGCGACCAGCCGACATCATGGAAGGGGACAGTCGCTAAACCGTAGCGGAGTGGGTCGGCATGGTAAACGAGAATGGAAAGGGGAAAGGGGAAGGGGGAAAGGAGACGCTTCGCGTGGAAAGGGGATCAAAGTGACACCTCTGGCCGTTCCAATCTCCACGCGAAGCCTCCCCTTTCCATTCTCCATTTTCCCTTTTCCATTCCCCATTCCGCACTCCGCATTCCGCACTACGGAGTCGTTATCCCCCCATCCACCACAACACCCGTCCCCGTAATGTAGGACGCTTCGTCGGAGGCGAGGAACAGAGCCGTGTTGGCAATCTCTTCGGGCGTTCCCATGCGGCCCAGTGGGATAGAGGCGATCAGCTCATCAAGGACCTGCGGCTCGCCGATCCCGACGGCGGGGGTGTCGATCGCGCCGGGAAGGATGGCGACAACTCGGATATCCGGCGCCACCTCCAGTGAGAGCGCCCGGGTAAAAGACATTAGACCGCCCTTCGCGGCCTGGTATGCGGCGTAGCCCGGCACCCCTACGATACTGTGGATGGATGCCGTGTTCAGGATAACGCCCCCGTTCCGCGCGCGCATATGAGGGATCGCAAATTTGCTGGCGAGGAAGGCGGCGCGCAGGCATACGTCGAGGGTGCGGTGCCAGTTTTCCAGCGTAGTATCCAGGGTCCTCTTCGCATCCGTCCAGTAGGCATTATTGTGCAGGATGTCCAGCCCCCTATACTGCTCCACGGCGAAATCGATCATCCTCTGCAGATCTGCCTCGCTCCCGACATCCGTTCGGATGAAGGATGCCTCACTCCCCTCCTCCCGAATCTCCTGGACCACCTCCTGCCCACCCACCTCGTTGATATCAGCCACCACGACGCGGGCACCCTCCTCAGCAAACCGTTTCGCTGTCGCCCGGCCGATGCCGGACGCCGCCCCGGTGATGATGGCCACCTTGCCAGCTAGTCTCATCCTCGTTCCTCCCTCATCGCATGACCCAACCGCCGTCAACGAGCAAGGTCTGCCCCGTGACAAACGCGCTGAGGGGGCTGGCAAAGAAGAGGACCGCGTTGGCGATGTCTTCCGGCGTGCCTCGCCGCTTGAGCGCCTGATTCTCCAACACCCAGGCGTTGTACCCTTCTGGGTCCGGGTGGATCGCTTCCGCGGGCGTAGGGATGGCGCCGGGCGCCACCGCGTTAACGGTGATGTTTTCTTCACCCAATTCCCGCGCTAGCGCTTTGGTCAATCCGACCACGCCGCCCTTCGAGGAGACGTAGTGGATCAGGTTCGCCCAGCGGCCAAGGAAGAACGTGACGGAAGAGATGTTGACAATGCGGCCCCATCCCCGTTCTTTCATCGACGGATAGACGGCGCGGGCACAGAGGAAATATCCCTTCAGGTTGACGCCCAGCACCCGGTCCCACTCCTCTTCGGAAACCTCCGTCCACGGTCGAGAGGGGAAAATCGCAGCGTTGTTGACAAGGATGTCCACGCCGCCGAAGCTTTCCACCGCCCGTGAGACCATCGTTTCGACGCTCGCCTTGTCCGAGATGTCACACTGCACGGCGATTGCCTGCCCGCCGTTCTGCTGTACTTCCTCGGCTGCGGCAGCGCCCTTGTCGGCTTCCACCTCCGCGATGACCACCGCCGCCCCCGCCTCTGATAGCTTACGCGCGATGCCCCTACCAAGCTCGCCACCCGCACCCGATACGATAGCCACCTTGTCGTTCAATGAGAGCTCAACTGCCACATTTCCTCCTACTGCACGTACCACGCCGTCTGTTGGCCCTCTTTATCGCGTGCCACTCGGCCCTCACTTACCAGCTCCTCAAGGTGTGCGTACACCGGCTTCGCCAGCTCGACGCCGAAGGCGGGATACGGTCCCAGTCGCCGGTCCACCTCGTCTCGGACCTCCGATAGCGTCATCCGCCTGCCACTGCTCGTGAGAATGTCGTAGACGGTCTGGTGGCAGTCGCGAACGTACGCCTTGCTCTCTTCCAGGAAGCGGCGTGCTTCCTCCCCCGAGCGATTGCTGTAGTGAGCGGTGTAGAGGTGCTCGAAATCTAGCTCCAGTAGCCGGTCGATGGCATCGAGGTAGGGTTGGATGGCGAAGTAGGGCGGGCACATCATAAGCTCGCCCTCGATCGAGTAGAGCCCCCTCTCCAGGATCGCATCGATGATGATGAGGGACCTGTTGCGCTCGTCGTAGAGCCCGATATGTCCTTCTGAATGACCCGGCAGATGCAGCACATGCACGGGCCGGTCGTCGTCGAGCATAAAGATCTCGTCCCCACCCAGCAGCAGGTCGATGCGCACATCCGGCCCCATCGCCTGCTCCAACCACTCCGCCGTCTCCGTCGGATAGTCCATGTCAAACTGCTTGAACCATCCATAGCGCTCCTTCAGAATACGCTCCCGGTCGCCCACCCAATGGGCATCCAGACGATGCGTTGCTAGAATCGCTTGCGGCGCCACCTCGCGCATCCGCGCATTGCCACCGAAGTGATCGACATCCGCGTGGGAGATTACAATGTAGTCCAAATTGCTAGGGTCGAACCCGATCTGCTCGAAGTAGGGCAGGATAACCTCGTCCGGTGACGAGGCGATCCCGGTATCCACCAGCATCGAGCGCTCGCCAAGCAGCAGGTATTGAAAGAGATATCGTCCGCCTAATTCCTGTTCTATCTGGTGAAGTCCAGGCTGCACTTCTGCCATAAGCGTGTCACTCCTTTTTCATAAACAGGCACTGTTCGGTAAGCAGGATCACACTACTCTGGAAAGTCGTAGTCAAAGATGATGAGGGGATACCAAGCGCCGACGGTTCCGCCTCTCAAGCGTCCGTACACCCAGATGTTGGAGCAGCGGGTTCCGGCCTCCTGGCAATGTTCCTCCGCGATTTGGACGACCTGTTGTGCGCGGCTGGATGAAATACGGATCGTGTCGCCCGGCTCGACGCGCGCGTCCCGAACCGGTCGGCTGTTAGGTGTCTCCCTGCCACTGAAAGTGCTCTGCGCGACGAGATCGTCCCCCACCCGATCCTCTAGATCCCGGATGATCGCCGCGGCATCTGAGCTGGCTTCGGGTGTCGCCTCTTCCACAGCGGAAACCGCCACCACATCCTCGTCCGTGACCGTCCCGCGGAGCCGCCTCTCGCTGATAAATATCCGTACGCCACCACAGCCCGACGTATTAAGAAGTACCCCAAATAGTATCAGGGTGAGTAGAGCGCGCTTCATGCACTCGCCTCCAAAAACGAGATGGATCTATTCGGAGATTGGTAGGACGAAGGCAGAGATATCCCACCCCGTCCTACCAACACCTCATTCGTCATCATCCACAGTTGGCAAGTGCTATGGCTGCAAGCCTAGCTCGCCGGTTTGCTCGACCCAGTTCTGCTCGCGTGCCAGGACCTGGTCGATGTTGCTGGCATCCACCACCTCGGCGCCCGTGTCGTAGAAGACAGGCGGGTAGCCGCGCTCGATCGCCTTCCATGCCATCACAACTGGCATTAGACCCTGGGTGTAGGGGTCCTGGCCGATGGTCCACTGCATGTTGCCTGCCTGGATGCTCTCAAGAGTGGTCGGCAACAGGTCGAAGCCACCTAAGGCGATCTGCCCACCCAGGTTGTTGGCCTCTGCAAAGCGGCCCAGGTTCTCGGTGTAGCCGGAGACGCCCGCAAAGGCGACAATCTCCTCCCCTTCGGCCTGGTACTTGGCTTCTACGTTGGCAACGTACTGCTCGGGGTCGTCGGTGCCGTTGAGCA
>JALZCF010000394.1 GCA_030863245.1 Chloroflexota bacterium | reverse complement strand
CCCGTACACACGCTGAAGCGTCTACTACAAACCGTTTTCAGGACACCGATGACCCAACCGGATTTCGCGGGTGCCCAACAACACGCGCTGGGACGCTTGGCGCAGGAGTTGGCACCGGATCTGTTCTTTCACTCCCTGGCCCACACGCGCGACGATGTCCTGCCGGCAGTCGAACGGCTGGCTCCCATGGAAGGGGTTGAGGGAACGGCCCTGCAACTACTACGCACCGCGGCTTGCTACCATGATATCGGCTTTATCGAACGACGAATCGACCACGAATTCGTCAGCGTCCGGATCGCGACGGAGACATTGCCGCAGTTTGGCTTCCTGCCCGAGCAGATCGAGGTGATTGGCGGTATCATCATGGCGACGAGGCTACCTCAGTCGCCGCACAACCTTTTGGAAGAACTCATGGCAGATGCCGACCTCGACAGTCTGGGCCGGAGCGATTTCTTTAGCCGGAGTGACGCCCTCCGCGCCGAGCTGGCCGCGTACGGATCACACAGCAGTGACGAACAATGGTACAGCCGGCTACTGCAGCTCTTGCAGGAACACCGCTACTTCACGAACGCCGCCCGCACGCTGCACAGCGCCCAAAAACAGGAGAACATTGCGGCAGCTACCCGCCTTCTGGCACAATCCCGTGTCCACTAGCCCTTATGGTCGCCTCGGAGAAGCCTCTCGATTACAGCGAGGTTATACTGTTTGCCCGACTCACACGCTTGTTACGCCGCGACGGTGAAATCGGATGCCAGCTCTGAACTAGATGAAGCGGTTCACAGACACAGAGGCGGAAAATTGGCCGAAGGCCCTCCAGCCGCGATTGCAACCGCTGACCCGCTTCTCATTGCTGTAAGGCTTCGACCGTGTGAATGTTATGAACGAGGCGTTCGGCGAGGATCTGGATCATAGAGCGATGGAGCGCGGAGGCAAGATCCGGATCGTTTTCTTCCATCTCCCGTAAGGCCGCGCTCGATAGGCGATGAACGGTGCAAGGCCGATCCGTGATGACTGAAGCAGTACGAGGGACGCCGAGGTACATCCCGATCTCGCCTACTACCGTTCCCCCGTGCATACTTTGGAGGCGCACGGGCTTGTCGCCTGGCATCTCGAGTTGAGCCGTGACTTGACCTCTCTCGATAAAGTAGAGATCATCGGGCTCATCCCCTTGGCGTATCAGGTAGTGACCGGCCGGCACCTCGCAGCTCCCGAGATACTTCTTGAACCTGGCCAGATCCACCTCCACCGGAAAGAGCTCCTGTAGCTGCTCCTCAAAGCTAGGCCGCTCGTCATCAAGTGCCGCCCCGGCCGCCAGTAAGATCTGGTTCTCGCACCACTCAACTGCATGGTCTAGATCAGAAAACATTCGCACGTTTTCAGCCTGCTCTTCACAGATACCGCCCTGCTCCAGCTGCCGTCGAATATCAGGAAAGGGGACCGTAAACACGAGCGTGATGTCGTATGCTTGGGCCAGTTGCTGCATCTTTTGGAAGCTCAGCAGCGCGGACGTATCGAAGCCGGTGACGAAGCGAAAGTCGAGGACGAAAAATCTGACGCGAGGTCGATCCACTCGCTCGATGCGTCGGCGAACGCCAGTTAGGAGGGTGTTGGCAGTACCGAAAAAGAGGAAGCCCTGTAATTGCAGGATGTAGAGCTGTGCGCCCTGCTGGTGCAGGATGTCTCGATACCGCTTGCTGCGCGTGACCGTACTGCGGTAACTTGCTCCAGAGAGCTCATGCTTGACCACATCGATGCGGCTGTAATTGATCGCAAAGAGGAGGAGCGCTGCCACAAGCCCTACCGCCACCCCTTCCAGGAAGCCGACGCTCGCAATCACGACGAGAATCAAAAGGATAATCAGGTAGTCCGCCTTGGAGAGTTTGAACCAACTCTCGTAGAGCCACTCGATCAGCAACGAGAGGCCAAGCAGCGCCAGCAGACTGCCGATAAGTACCTTCGGGAAGTAGCCCAGCACAGCGGTACCGAAGAAGAGCGCGATGCCGGACGAGGCAGCCGTCAAGAGGCCGACGAGGCGGCTATGGCTGCCCAGTTTGTGACCCAAGGCGGAGAGACTGATGGTAGTGTAGCCAACCATGCCCCCGCTTAAGGCAGACGCGAGATTCCCAAAACCGCAGGCCACCAGTTCGCGGTCAACGTCAATGTCTCGCTTCACGACGAGTTCCAGTCCGCTGACGCTCAGCAGCAGGCCGATCGCGCTCGTCAGGAGAATTGCTGTCATGCCTCCCACCTGCCCCACGATCAAGGACCACCTCACCTGACTCAAGTCGGAAGCAAGGAATGGTTGCCAGAGCCCGCTTTCCGGAAAAGGTCCCACTAACCAGCCTTGGGTGCGCAGCTCAGCGAGGGGCGTATGGGTGACCCAGACAGCGATATAGAACAAGAGTACGATACCAACTAAGGCGGCGGGAAGAACCAGGAAATGACTATAGCGGTTGAGGATCAGTAACAACCCGCCTCCCAAGAGAACCGCTGGCACCCAGCGCACCAGGACATCGGGCCCAAAGAGGGTGGGCAACTGGGACAGGCTGGGAGTGATATCTGCCATCACCCCAATCGCTCCGGTGAGGAGCAACCAGCCGGTTCCAGCGAGAAAGCCACCCATCACCGGATAGGGGACAAATCGGATCAGACGACCGAGCTTGAAGGTGCCGAGCGCCAGGAAGAAGAGAGCGGTGAGGAGGGTAGTGAGGGCAATCGCGGTCGCTATGGTGAGAAAGATCTCCTGCGATGTGGCCCCGGCAGGCATCCGGCTCGCAATGGCAACTACCATGAGCGCAAGAATTGCCGCAGGGACATCCTGGAGAGACGCTACGGTACCAGGAAAAGAGCTTAGCATGACCGCGACGATGCCCACTACCATCGCCCCGAAGAGCGCAATGCCAACCCCGCTCGCAAAGAAAATGGCTAGGTCACCGGAGAAGATCAGGGCCGCCAAGGAGATATTGAAGAAAACATCGATGATGCCATTGGCGAAACCTGCCGCGAGGCCAGGGAGTAGTTGGCTGAGACGGAGTTCCTTGCCTGCGGCTCGGAGTGCTTTGACTAGCCAAGCCATTGGTGTCTTAACGTCCTTTCAAAAGGTTTCAATACCAATCGATGATACCAGCAAGGAGAGCTAGCCGTAGCAGATGACGGTTTGGATTTTCATGGTGTTCCTGCTACTGGGGTCAGGGCTGCATACACTCGTAGGCCTGGCGCGACAAGTGGTCGACCCATTGATTTAGGAAAGAGCAGATCGGTCCGCGAGCCGAAGCGGATTAATCCGATACGTTCACCCGCCATAACCGCCTCACCCTCCTGGGGCCAACAGACGATCCGTCGTGCGACTATCCCCGCCATCTGCACGACCAGGATCGGGCCTCGGGCCGTTTCAACACCCAGGTAGTGCCGCTCATTCTGCGTCGGCACATTTTTATTCCAAGCAGGATGGAAAGTGCCCGAAACATATTTACGGTAGCGTACGATACCAGTGGTTGGACTGCGGTTGATGTGCACATCAAACAGGGAAAGATAGATTGCGATCCGATAGGCAGGCCCCTTGATGAAATCTTCCTCTTCCACTTCGTCCACCAGGAGCACCTGTCCGTCCGCCGGCGCGTATAGCCGTCCATCTTCACGGGTCGGCAGGGCACGTTCGGGATCGCGAAAGAAACAGGCAGCGATTCCCGCTACTGCTATGGGTAATAGGGACCATCGCCAATTCCGGTAGGCGGTCAGTGCAGCCAAGCAGAGGCTTCCGCCAGCGAGGTAGCATCCCTCGTGGGCAATCGGGATCCGGTAATCTTGGTAGCGACGAGTCATCTCTGGCATATGAATCTGGATGATACGGAGCTTGACGCCGAACCACTTCTCCTTGTACACTGTATTCTAGAGCCACCTGCTCGACGCTTTTTTCTCCCTCCCGGCC
>JALZCF010000215.1 GCA_030863245.1 Chloroflexota bacterium | reverse complement strand
GTCCCAACTCCACGCTGGCGAGAAATCGTCCGCCGGATGCGACGTAAGCTACTGTACCTCGCCTCCACCCAACGCCATGAGCGCAATATCGCTCTGGTCGTCACGACGACCCGTGAACAGAATCTGCTCACCATCGGCGCTGATAGCTGGCTCCCAGGCCCGTACCTGCACAGGGTCAGTCAGGCGCTCCAGCGTCGCTCCCTGGCGATGGAGGTAGAGCGCTCCCCCGCCATCCCGATCACTAGCGAACAGGACCGCGAAGGACTGGGAGGAACGCATAGGCGCTGCTGTTGCTATCGGGAACGAGTCGACTGTGGGCGATGACTGCGGCGGAGGGGTTGCTGAAGGTAATGACATGAACCCGTTGGCATTGCGGGTAGGCGTAGCGCCACCCACCCAATCCTTAATTTCCACAAATCCTTGTTCTAATGCTCGCTTTTCCTTTGCGCCTTTGCGTCTTTGCGTGAGCTTTCCGTTCTCACGTGCCCATAGCGAGCCTCGATCGCCGTGACACTTCTTGAACCCCCGTCATACCTGCAAGCTTAGCATACCGGCACGAAAGAAAAGAGCACAGAGGCTTCACGCAATCTGCGCCTTTCCTCTGTGCTCCCCGTCAACGCCTCGAACAGGCTACCTGCTACGGCTCTACAAAGATTCCTCCACCCAAGCACTCCTCGCCCTCATAGAAGACGCAGCCCTGCCCCGGCGTAACGGCCCGCTGCGGCGAGTGGAAGGTAACGCGCGCCGTATCCTCGCCCGTCACCTCGACGGTGCACGGCACCTCACGAGCCTTGTAACGCGTGCGTGCCGTCGTCTCGAAGATATTATCTGGCGGCACCCCCGCGATCCAGTTCACCCGCTCGATCTCGACCGTCTGCGTGCGGAGCGCCTCCTTCGGCCCGACGATCAGCGCGTTCCGCTCCCGGTCGCCACCCAGCACATAGAGCGGCTCGTGCCATCCGATGCCCAGCCCGCGTCGCTGCCCGATCGTGTAGAAGGGCAGCCCCTCATGGCGGCCCAACTCCTTCTCCCCCATCAACAGAATAGGCCCCGGCTGGATCGACCCCTCCGGCGCATGGCGCAGCAGGAAGTCCCGGTAGTCGCCGCTCGCGATGAAGCACAGATCCATCGAGTCATGCTTCGAGGCGGTCGGCAGCCCATACTCCCGCGCAATCTCGCGCACCTCCGGCTTCGTCATCTCCCCAACTGGGAAGAGCAGGCGCGACAACTTCTCCTGCGTCAACGAGTGCAGCACATAGCTCTGATCCTTCTTCGGATCCACCCCCTTGAACAGGTGATACTGTCCCTCCTCATCCCGGCGAATGCGCGCGTAATGCCCCGTCGCCAGGTAATCCGCCCCCAACATCGTCGCCAGATTGAGCAGATGAGTGAAGCGCACCGTGCGATTGCAGTTCAGGCACGGGTTCGGCGTCTGCCCCTCCAGGTAACCCTGGATGAATGGATCCACCACCGCCTCATAGAAGTTCTCCTCGAGATTCTTCAGATAGAAAGGCGCACCCAACGCCGCCGCCAGCGCCCGTGCATCCTCGACCGCATCCGGCGTGCAGCAGCCATTGTGCTTGAACCCAAACTCGTCCTCGTACCCTTCCTCGCCACTCCATAGACGCAGCATCAAACCAATGACCTCATAGCCCTGCTGGTGCAGGAGTAACGCCGCCACAGACGAATCCACACCCCCACTCATCGCCACCACGACGCGCTTCCCATTCCGCTCCACCGGCTCGAGCTTCGAGGTCACCCGGCCCCAATCCCGAATCTCACAATTTACCAAACTCTCACCCATCGCCCCACATCTCACTTCCTACATCTCGATCCCTATCAACCCTACTATCTAACTTACGTGATGCGTAGTACGTGGTACGTGAACTACGATTCTGCTCGGCACACTCACCCACCTCATCTGCAGTTCACGCACCACGCACCACGCACTACGCACCACGCAATTATACCACAATTTTACATAACGTCTACCCCCCCATCACCCCCCGTATCCCCTCCGCTGCAAAATCCGCACAGTAGAGCCGCTCCTCAGGGAGCCCTCCCAACACGTCAAGCACCGTCTGTGCCGTGACCCCCTGCGCCTCCACCACTCGCCTACCGATGAGCCACTCTGTCATCGCCGAGCCGGCAGCAACCGTACCCGCACAGCCGATAGCGCGAAAGGTCGCTGCCTCGACGCTGTCGCCTGCCACCCGCACGTGGAACTCCAACATTGCATCCCCTCGAAACACGCGCACGCTGCTCGTCGCGCCCTCCAAACGGCCAAGGTTGCGCGGGTGACGGTAATGGTCCTGGACAAATTCATTGTAGAGAGACATAGATTACTCTCGGTTCCTCTCCATCCACTCCACAGCAAAGTCGACCAATGGACGTTGTGGCATGAGGCGTGCAGTCACTGCGCCCACCTTTCCTACCTGCGTGTATCCCAGTTCATCGAACGTAGCGCCGATGGTCTCGAAATCATCATCATTCAGATCCACATCCCGAAAGGTGACCCACCGCCGCTCTCCCTCCACAAGCACCGGAGCCCCCTGCATGATCGTCTTCTTACCGGGAAACGACGCACGATACTCGGCGAGATGGATCGATGTATTATTCCCATGCCCAACTCCCAACAACAGCACCCATCCATCCAGATCGTAGAGCCGGGCCAGCGGCGATCCTTCTCCCAGGTCAAACGCTAACGGATGCTTCTCAGTGATCCGAGTGGCGTCTAGCCCCCATGCAGCAAAGGAATGATGCGGGTGATGACTTCTCACCACACCCGGCTGCTTGCGAAAACACTCGGGAACGGCACCCATACCACGCGTCGGCGTCAGAGCGGGGTCGTACGCAGGCATCTCCTGTCGGATGGTCTGCCACCAAGATTGCGGGACAGGTGGGTTCCGCCAATGACTGGGTTCGGACAAATCACTCGAATGCGTCGGCATCACCAACGTACCCTCCGGCCC
>JALZCF010000194.1 GCA_030863245.1 Chloroflexota bacterium | reverse complement strand
CGACATCTATGCGGTGGGAAGCAACCCAGACGCCGCGCGTTTTGCGGGGATTCCGGTAGAGCGTGTCATCTTCCTGGTCTACGTCATCTCTGGCCTCCTGTGCGGGCTGGCCGGGGTACTGTGGGCGTCCCGTTTCGAGGCCGCTCAGACCAATACCGCTCTCGGCTTTGAGCTTCAGACAGTGGCAGCGGCGGTCGTGGGAGGGGTGAATATCTTTGGGGGCAGCGGCACGGTCTTCGGAGTCGTACTGGGCGCCTTCCTGCTTGGCATCATCAATAACGCGCTCACCCTTGTCCGTATCTCGCCGTTCTGGCAACTTGCCGCACAGGGCCTACTTATCCTACTCGCCGTGATCGTTGACTCGGCCATCCTGCGCCGCCTACAGCAGATGGCTTCTGGGAGAGAAAGATGAGCGACTCGCTTGGAACGACCGCTTCAGACAGACGCAACAGGTTTTCCTCAATGGACCTGCGCGATATGTTTCTACGGTGGGAGTGGTTGCTGGTTGCACTCATTATCGTGATGACCCTGGTCAATACGCGGCTCTCGCCCTTCTTCCTGAATACTGGCAATCTCCTACGCACGGCATCAGATTTTGTAGAGATAGGCATCATGGTCTTGCCGATGGCCTACATTATCATCACGGGCAACATTGACCTCTCGGTCGCCTCCACACTGGCTCTCTCCGCCTCTTTAATGGGGTGGATGTTCATGAACGGTTGGAACATCTGGATAGCAGCCGTAGCCGCTTTGCTGGCCGGCGCCCTAGCAGGCCTGCTAAACGGCGTTCTCGTGGCACGGCTCCGCCTCCCTTCTCTCGTCGTGACGCTAGGTACCCTCTCCTTCTACCGTGGACTTGCCTACGCGTTACTGGGTGATCAGGCAGCACGCGGTTATCCCGCATCATTCACTTACCTGGGACAGGGTACCTTAGGCAATACCCGTATTCCTTTCTCACTTCTCCTGCTGCTGGTGCTGGCACTCATCTTCGGTCTCGTGCTCCACAAGACCACCTTCGGGCGATACCTGTATGCGATGGGTAACAATGAGGAGGCAGCTCGCTACTCCGGTGTGCCAGTAGCGCGCATCAAGATCATCATCTTCGTGCTGGCCGGCCTCATGGCCGCCCTTGCGGGGCTCATCCTCGCGGCGCGGTTTGGCAGCACCCGCCCCGATATCGGACTGGGGCTGGAACTGACCGTAATCACCGTCACGGTCCTGGGCGGCATCAATATCTTTGGTGGTAGTGGCACCATGATCGGTGCCGTGCTCGCGCTCCTGCTGATTGGCATCATGCGCTTCGGCATGGGTCTCATGAACATCCAGGGCCAGGTACAGACCATCGTCATCGGTTTACTTCTGATTCTCTCCATCCTCTTGCCGAATCTCGGCGGGCGTCTATCGACGCGAGGGCTCGTGCAAAGGGATCTACTCCGGTGGAGCGTGGGCGCCCTCGCGGCTTCCCTGTTCTTCGCCATTTTCTTCTTCTGGTCGCGCTCGCTCATCCTGACGCCCTAGCGCGGAGGAGAAGCGGCGTTCACATCCTTAGCAAGCAAAGGAGGAACATGAGGAATACCCCTAGACTTACATAAATCCTGATTCTAGAGCGAGTCAACCACTTACCATTATTTACCTTATAATAAGGAGGAGATCCTTCATGCGTAACAAAGTGATGCTACTACTAACCCTCGGGTTGATGCTTATCTTGCTGGCTGCCTGTGGCGGTGCTGCGCAACCCGAGGTCGCACCCGCAACGGATGAAACGACCGACGCGCCCGCAGCGGGTGAAGAGACCGAAGCCACCCCGGCTGAGGAGGCCCCCGTGGAGGAAGAAGCTCCCGTGGAGGAAGAAGCTCCGGCAGAGGAAGAAGCTCCGGCAGAGGAGGAGGCCCCGGCAGAAGGCGAGGCGGCGACCGGTGATGCAACCTACATCCTGGTGCCAAAAGCACTCGGCAACCCCTACTTCGACACCGCAAATCAAGGCGCGCAGGAGGCAGCTGAGGAGCTTGGCGTGGGGGTTACGTACCAGGGCCCAGCCACTGCAGACGCGACGGCGCAGATCCAGCTGCTCAACTCCCTGATCGCGCAGCAGGTGAGCGGTCTAGCGGTTTCCGCCAATGACGCGGACGCGCTGGTTCCGGTCGGCCAGACCGCCATCTCAGAGGGTATCCCAGTCGTGAGCTGGGACTCGGCCATCGCAGAGGGAGGCCGTACCGTACACGTGAATCAGGCAGACGCCGAAGGCATTGGCCGTGGGCTCATCCAACTCACATCGGAACTGATTGGCGGCGAGGGACAGATCGCCATCTTGAGTGCCACCTCCACCGCCCCGAACCAGAACGAGTGGATCGAGTGGATGGAGCAGGAGCTGGAAAACCCCGAGTATGACAACATCGAGCTGGTCGCCACTGTATATGGCGATGATGAGGACGAGAAGAGCTACAACGAGGCGCTCGGCCTCATGCAGACCTACCCTGAGCTAGACGCAATCATCTCTCCCACCACGGTGGGTATTGCGGCTGCCGCGCGCGCGGTTCAGGACCAGGATCGCATCGGCGAGGTGACCGTGACGGGTCTTGGCACACCCAACCAGATGCGCGAGTACGTCATGAGCGGTGCCTCCCCAGCCTTTATGCTCTGGAATCCAGCGGATCTAGGCTATTTGGCGATCCAGACGCTGCACGCGATCAACAGCGGGCAGATCGAGGGCAACCCGGGTGATACCTTCACGGCGGGTCGCCTGGGTGAGTATACGATCGACGAGAATGGCGTCGTGCTTCTCGGCCCACCGACGGTCTTCAACGCCGACAACATCGACGACTTCGACTTCTAGAGCTGTTGAACCGCAAGGAGCCACCTTGGTCTATGAAAGGGTGGCTACCTTGAGGACAATCGGGTACAGGGGGCAGGAATCGGGCGGCACGCCACCTGCCTCCTGTACAGAATACCAACCGACTCGCCGCCCATGCGTGACCCGAACCCGACGGCAATTCTGACCTCTGGTTGAACCCCCATAGCACCAGGCCCACCTCATTCGAGTGAAGGCTCTCCAGCAGATCATCCCAGAACTCATTAATAATGCTCTCCAGGTTCTATCGTTATGTTAGGGGAGCCTTATTATTTCTGAACATTTTCTTAACATCGGCGGTGTATCCTTGTGGAAATTACCGATTCCAGACGAATCCACTTCACCTCACATGGCAGATAGCGTGAGTGTACCAAAGGAGCAGATAACGTGAGTGATACCAGTAAACAACAGGGACTGACCCGGCGGCAACTCGTGCAGCGCGGCGCGTCCGCGACGGCCGCGCTGCTCTTGACGGCGTGCGTAGGTGACATGGCGAGTGAGGAGCGGGAGGCCACGCCGAGCGACGCTATTGCCCAGCGACAGGCAACGGAGATGCCCATTCCACCGAGCGCAACCGCCGAACCGAACGCCGCGTCGGCGCAGGAATCGACCGCGGCAGAAGAGCCGGTCGCGACGGAGAGTGAGGACCCTATGCCCGCGCCGTCCGAGACCGCAATGCTGGAGCCTACACCTGCCTGCGATGACGACGATGACGATCCCACCCTCGCCCAGACGGAGGGACCCTTCTACACACCAAGTACGCCCGAGCGCACGAGCTTTCTGGAAGATGGACCGGGGACGAAGATCGTGGTCACGGGTCGTGTGCTGACAACCAACTGCCAGCCCATCGCGGACGCGCTACTCGACTTCTGGCATGCCAGCGATGCGGGTGGGTATGACAACGTGGGCTACACCTTCCGCGGCCACCAATTCACCGACGCGAACGGCAACTATCGACTCGAAACCATCGTACCGGGACTGTACCCTGGCCGCACGCGCCACTTCCATGTGAAGGTGCAGGGACCGAGTACGACCTTGCTTACCACGCAACTCTACTTCCCCGACGAGCCCCGCAACGAGCAGGATGGTATCTTCCATCCAGCTTTACTCCTGGAGGTGCAGGACGCTCCCGACGGTAAAGCCGCGACGTTCGATTTCGTGCTGGCTTAGCGAGCCGATTTCTGAATGCTTTCCACATCACATCTGAACATTGTCTTAACAACTCTCCCTTATCTTGATTCCTAGGTGTGGGTTGAGGAGTACGTTTCCTTGACCGGCATATCCTGCGTGGTACCGGGAGGCACAGAAGCTTTTCAGATGATATCAATAGAAGGAAAGAAATAGACCATGATAAAGAAACTAACAATCGTTGGAATGGTACTCGTCGCCGTTGTGATGGCGCTGACCGCCTACTCGTTCCTGAAACCGCCCGCCGAAGCGAGTGCACCCATCGAGGCCATTCCAATCGAATTGGAAGAGGCGGCGATTGTGGGTAACCTGACGATCCGGAACACCACGCGCGAGGTGACGTGGGATGCCACAGTGACGCCCGTATCGGAGAGTCAGTTGGAAGGGAGTGCCAGTACGACGATCAACCGCAGCGATTGGAACCTGGCTATCCCCAGCGTGCCCTTTGTGGCGGATGTTTCGGAACAGGTGCGGTTGGAGCTAGACTTTGCAGCAATGGCCCAGTAAACGAAGTGAGGGTCAAGATGGCCAAGACCATTTTGATGGTGGATGACCAACCGAATATCCGGAAGTTGGTAGAGATGTACCTGAGCCAAGAGGGCTTTCGCGTCGTATCAGCGTCCAATGGACGCGAGGCCCTCTTCCTCGCACGGCAAGAGCAGCCGGACCTGATTATCCTGGATCTTATGATGCCCGAGATGGACGGCTACGAGTTCATGCGTGCCCACCGCAAGGAGCGCGACACGCCCGTCATCATGCTGACAGCAAAGGTCGAGGAGAACGACCGCGTGCTGGGACTGGAACTAGGGGCGGACGACTACGTCGTCAAGCCCTTCAGTCCGCGCGAATTGACGGCACGGGTGCGCGCCGTGCTGCGCCGTCTAGGACGCAATCCTGACGAAGCCGCGGTTCGGCGTGCGGGCGACCTGGTGTTGGACGAGCCAGCGTACCGCGCCTACCTGGCGGGTAATCCGGTAGACCTCACCCCCACCGAGTTTGAACTGCTCGCCACACTCATGCGC
>JALZCF010000185.1 GCA_030863245.1 Chloroflexota bacterium | reverse complement strand
CCCCTTTCCCCTTTCCAATCTCCAGTCTCCAATCTCCAGTCTCTAGTCTCTAGTAGCGGTGGGTAGTCGCAGCGGGTGAGGGCTAGGTTGAGTCTGTCGCGCAATTCCACAGGTTTACCCTTCTGATTGCTGAACCGCCATCGGGAGGGGCAGCTGAGATGGTAGGGATCGATCGGCATGTGCCCGACCGGCAAGGGCTAGGAGCAAGATGGCCAGCAGCGATAATATCGCTCCGCCCACCATGGGTGCTCGCAGCCCCACCAACTGGATGGCGTACCCCGTTCCGGCGAAACCGAAGATACCCCCGGCCCATTTCACTGCTTCGAAGCGTGACATGCCGTGGTCGATCATCTCGGGCGGCAAGAGGTCGACGGCAAGCGCCGATGCAATAACCCGATCGACGTTCGCCACGGCTGCCAGAAGCGCCACCAGTGACCAATCCAGCACCGATGCTGCCAGCACCATCGCTACCATTGAAAGCATATTACCGGCATAGGTGAGCGCCAGCAAGAGGTGACGGTTAAAGCGGTCGGATAGGTGACCGAGCAAGGGATTGAGCAGCAGTCCCACCACCGCCCCAACCGCCCCGGTCCAGGTAATGGTGGTCGCGGTGAACCCTTGGGCGTCCATCAGGAGGGAGCGACCCATCATGCCAATAAAGATCGTGACGCCAGAGAGCAGGTTGGCGGCTAGGAGCAGGAGGAAGGTGCGTCCCAGACCTGCCTGCCGCTCGGCAGCTAGGTGCTCGCCGGCTACCCTCCGTGTCACAACCGGATCCTGTAAGGCGAGCCCGGCACCGAGCTGGACAAGCTGCAAGAGCGCCATGACAGCAAACAAGGCAGGCCAGCTCCAGTGGTCCACGATCGGACCGGCTGTTATGCCCCCTAGCAGGCCTCCCAGCGCGCCCGTTAGCCCAAGCACCCCAAATACCTTCCCCCGCGCCTGTGGGGCCGCGGATAGACTCGCCAGAATCGCTCCGAGGGTGAGGACCACGCCCCCGGCGAACCATACCATCGATGTCAGGAGCGCCAGCTGCCACATCTGTGTGACATGCCCCATCAGCCATAGTAACGGGGCCATGATGAGGCTCATGAGCACGATCAACGTCGACCGCCGCCCGACCCGGCTCGCCAGCCAGCCCGCACTCGCCGTGCCGACCGCGAGTGACAGGTAGACGAACGAGAGGTAGTTGCCGGTAACAGCCGGCTCTGCTCCCAATTCCGTCGCATAGATGGGCAATAACGGCAACAGGCTCCCACCAATGTATAACACAATCAGGTTACAGATGAACAATGCTATCAGTTGACGTTTCTTCATGATAATTCCCCTAGACTTTCCCATAGCACACAGTCCCCAGCCTCCTTCGGTGGGGAGGCCGGGGACTGGCTGACAGTTACTGGACCTTGAGCTCGACACGGAGGTTGAGGGCGCCAGAGGTGTTGAAGCCGAGCACTTCCTGCGTTTGCTCACCCCGCACCTTGCTGAACTCTCCCGTACCGCCCGTGATAGCCCGGGTGAAGGGTGCGTTCGCCTCCAACGATTCGAAGCCATCCGTCACCAGCGTGACCTCACCCAGTTCCCCGTCCAAACTGAATATTTGGGTCGTGATGGCCAGGGCACCGGTCGTGGCGTGCATGCCCTCGCCAATGATCCATCCGCGGCAGATCCACTCACCGATGACCTTATCCGGATACTCCGGGCTGCCGTCGGCCAGCACACCGTCGCTCTCACCGAGCGTGCCACCGGGGTAAATGTAACCGTGGATGATGAAAGGATTGCCCCCAGCCGGCATCCCATCGTCATGGACTGGGGCCTCATCGGCGACGAAGGTTGTCATGTCCTCCGCGATGTCGAATTGCAGGACCCCCTTCTTGATCTCGTACTGGGATAACTCGCCCAGCTCCTGCGCTCGGCTACCCGCGAGCAAGGGGGTGGCCGCGGCGGTGAGGGCGACGATTGCGATCAGCAGACCGACCAGCAAGGCGAACCGTTTGCGATTAGAATTCATTTTAAGCTCCTTATGTGTATAGATGAGGGTTGGCAGGAATTACCCGAATCGTCGAATTCTTTCGACTAAGTGAGCAGCTGATGAAGGCTTGACAGAAGTTGTTGAAGATAATCCTTAGTCGAGAAAAACCGAATTGCTGCCAACCCTCTATAGATGTGTAAGATCTGATAGATACTTGTGTGACAGAGGACGGTTTTGATTTTCCGCTGCGATTGGACGCTTTAGCTGCGTCACCTCCTTTCGTGACTGTTCGTTACCTGTGTCATCTACGTCTAAGCCTACCGGCCGACCGTCCTCGCTACGTCGAGAAGTGCGTCCACCATTGCGTCCTTTGAAAAGATCCACTGGGATCATGTGAAGAATACGACTGGGGTACGAGGGGGCATAGACGATGGGCTTGATGTTCTGATTCAGGCAGACAGGTGCCCGGCACTTCACTTGAGCGCGTGCACATGCCGATACCGCTCGAAAAATGCCGGGCGCCTGAGTCGTAAAGTGTTCTAGGAGGCGTTATGTGAGGGCGTGCGCGGGCTGAAAGGGAGGAGAGAGGGTACTACTCTAGAACAGAAGGTCATGGAGTAATGTTTGCGTAAGATGCCCTAGACTTCGGGGTAGGCAAGTCACACCTGACCTCCTAGATTGAGAAGAGCATTTGGCCTCGACCTGGCAGGTTTCCGAAACCTGCCAGGTCTCACCTCAGTGGTTGCTGTGTTTCAC
>JALZCF010000173.1 GCA_030863245.1 Chloroflexota bacterium | reverse complement strand
GCCTGTGGGGAGCGCTTCGCAAGCAGAAGCGCTCCCCGCCCAACTCTCATGTATCCGCTAGGATAAGGATATGAGTTCCTTCTTCGCCTATCTCGCAGAACGATTCGCGATCTTGGTCGCGACCGTCGTCATCTCTATTACCATCGTCTTTTTTGTTCCCCGCCTCGTGCCGGGCGATCCGCTCGGCGCGATCTTCGTCAACCTTGCATCCATTGGCGGTAGTTTAGGCGGCACTGAACTTGTCGAGGAGTACAGGCGGCTCTTCGGGCTGGATAAGAGTTTATGGGAGCAGTACGTGAGCTACCTGCGGGAGGTCGCCCGGGGGAACCTCGGCTACTCCATCGCCAGTTTTCCCTCGCGGGTCTCCGACCTGCTGCTCTCGGCACTCCCTTGGACGGTTGGCCTCCTGACCGTGACTACCCTCCTTAGCTGGGTCCTCGGTTCGATTATCGGTGCCGTAGTGGGCTGGCGAGGTCGGGAATCGCCCTTGTTCCAGGCTCTCGTCCCAGTGGCCCTGTTGCTCTACACCACACCTTATTACATTCTAGCCATCATTCTGGTCTTTCTCTTTGCCTTCTATTGGCCTATCTTCCCATTAGCAGGTGCCTATTCGGTGGGAACCAGACCAGAACTCACTCTCGACTTCGCACAGAATGTACTCCGTCACGCCACGTTGCCGGCCCTGAGTATCATCCTTGTCTCACTCGGATGGTGGTTCCTGAGCATGCGAAGCCTGATCATTTCGCTCAAGGGCGAGGATTACATCATGTGGGCCGAGGCGAAGGGTCTTCCTCCCAATCGCATTCTCTGGTCCTATGCCTTCCGTAATGCACTGCTACCGCAGGCCACCGGTCTCGCCATCTCGCTAGGACATATCGTCGGCGGTGCCCTCATCACTGAGGTCATCTTTGCCTATCCGGGCATTGGTTGGGTACTTTACAACTCGATCAAGGGGCTTGACTACCCTGTGATTCAGGGGAGCGTGCTCCTCATTATCTTTGCCGTCGCCCTCGCGAATTTCGCCATCGATGTTGCTTACCCCCTGATTGATCCAAGAATTCGCTATCAGCGAGGAGGCTAGGTCGTGACAGCCATTCCGATTCCGCGGTCGGTCGGTTACTCGTCAGCTCTCTTACAGAATAAGAAGTTTACGATTGGTTTGACTATCTTTGTGTCACTGGCGGTAATTGCTCTCATAGGCGAGTTCTTTGTTGAGCCTGCAGCACGCCGATCCGGTGGGCTTCTGCCTCGCCTTCCACCCGGTTCGGAAGCGATCCTCGGTAGTGATTCACTTGGACGCAGCATAGCGGTCCAGATGAGCGAGGCGATCCCGAACTCGATGCAGATTGGTCTGGTGGCGGCCACACTGGGTACAGCGTTGGGTGCCATCATCGGTTTCGTTAGTGGGTACTTCGGCCGATGGGTAGATGCCCTGCTGCGGATTCTAATAGATGTGTTCCTCTCCGTTCCCTCCCTCCTCTTCCTGATCCTGATTGCATCCCTGGTCAAGGGGGTCGGGGTGCAGACAATGGCCATCATCATCGGCCTCTTTGCCTGGGCGTGGCCCGCACGGCAGGTCCGTGCGCAGGTGCTGAGTCTCAAAGAGCGTCCCTTCGTCCAGGTGGCTCGCCTCTCGGGGATGGGCGACCTCGAGATCATCTTCCGCGAGTTGATGCCCCACATGATCCAGTGGCTCGGCGCGAACTTTGTCAACGCCTTCATCGCCGCCGTGCTGGCCGAGTCGGGGCTCTCCATCCTGGGGCTCGGTCCCCAAAGGGAGATGACGCTGGGTATGATGATCTACTGGGCCCTCAGCTACGGGGCAGTGTTGCAGAATCTCTGGTGGTGGTGGGCCACGCCAGTCATCACCCTCATCCTCCTCTTCCTGGCCCTGTACCTGATCCACATCGGCTTCGATGAGGTGAGCAACCCGCGGCTTCGTGCACAAGCGTAGTTGATCGGTTGCTATGTTCGCCCTAAAGGTTCGTAGTAAACACTTTAGTGTTCGTGAGGCGCACGAACACTAAAGTGTTTACTACAAACCGTTCCCGCATGGTTGTGAGGGTTTGTAGCACAACGGGTATTATTGGTTTAGGCGCAGATCGGTGAGTACGGGATAGTGGTCGCTCGGATAGAGCGGGGGGATGGCGTCACGAACGATGATAGAGGATAGCGTTTCGAAGTGTGCCGTGCCATCTCGTGTTAGGATCCAATCGAGACGCCATCCCATATGATGGCGCTGGGGGGAGTACTGGCTTCCTTCGAAGGCATGGAAGGTGTTAGAGCCATCGGAGTCCAGATTGCCGGCGGCAAGGTAGGTATCGGTGAAGCCTGCCTCAAGAAAGAGACGATAGCTCTCATCGGTGTACCGGATGGGAACTGAGTCGTCATGTTCAGGTACCCAGGGACTACAGTTGAAATCTCCTGTAACGATGACAGGCAGATCGACCAGCTGAGGCTCGGATAGCCGGCGCAGGATCAGCTTGCTCCCTTCCACCCGCGCCTGCTCGCTTATATGATCCAGATGGGTGTTGAGATGCAGGAAGATCGCCCCTGTTTGCCGGCTTCGCAGCTTTGCCCATACAGCCGCGCGCACGGAGTCGGCGCCCCAGTCGCGGCCGAAACGATCCGGCGTTCGACTGAGCCAGAATCCGTCGGAGTCAAGCAACTCGAAGTGTGACG
>JALZCF010000170.1 GCA_030863245.1 Chloroflexota bacterium | reverse complement strand
CGACATGACCCCCGCGATGCTGGACAAGGCACAACAGGCTGCAAGCGAAGCCAAGGTGGAGAACGTCGAATTTCGCCGCGGCTACGGGGAGGAACTGCCCGTGCCGGATAGCTGGGCGGATGTGGTTATCTCCAACGGCGTCCTCAACCTGATGCCAGACAAATCAGCGGGGCTACAAGAGATGGCACGCGTCTTGAAGCCCGGAGGCCGACTACAGATTGGCGACATTCTGGTGGAGAAAGCGGTACCGGAAAGTGCCAAGCGACAGATCGACCTCTGGACTGGTTGAATTGCCGGTGCTCTGCTGGAAGCAGAGCTTGAGATGACTGTCGTGATGGCCGGCTTCGTCGGCTTCGAGATTACCTGGCGCGCCGATGTGTTTAGCGGTGCGCCGCAAGCGAGCAGTGCCGCCAATTTCGGCACGCAGGGCATTAACTTCCGGGCACGCAAGGCGCGCGATGAGGCAGAATGGCAGGAGGCGCTGGCTGCCCTCAACTGCACGATTCCCACCCCCCTACCTCCCGGTAATGGCGCGCAGACGTTGAGCTTCTGAGAGTATGGTGCTTGAAGGCGTGGCGGTGCACACAACCAGAAGACTGTTATGCCAGAGAATATCATTCAAGAAAGGAGGTGAGAACTTACAGCACTAGCTGTCGAACAGGCTGTCTCAGAGGCGGCCGATGTACGACAGGTCAGTCCAGAGACGAAACCCAATCAAAACGGACCCATTTGCGAAGGAGCATCCAATGACGAAGCGCAACACCGCTCTCCTACTCCTGGTCGTGCTACTCCTACTGATTCCCTTGAGTGTCTCTGCTCAGGCAGAAGCAGGGGATCCCGATATCCTAGCACTCATGCGTCAGATCAACACGCAGCTTGCCACCCAAGGAAGCAACCTCGCCGTAGAAGAGATTGAGCTCTTCACGATCGGTAAGGAGCGCCCGAGCAACCGTCTTCTTCAGATGCCCTTCCGCTGGGTACCAAACGATCCGCGTCGAAACGCTGATGGTGATAACATCACCTACCTCGTAGATCAGAGTGATGGGGCGACGGCAAGCGGTCTGACCAGTGCACAGACCGAGGCGGCTATCGATCGGGCAATGACGACCTGGGATAGACTTACCTGCATGAAGACGGTGGACATCGTAAAGCGTTCCGATAATGGTGCCGATCCTGACTTCTTCGATGCCTTAGTTGGCTTTGGCGAATTCGGCAACCCCTACCTCGCAGACATCGTCAACGCCGGCTGGCTCCCCCGCTCCTTTTTCGATGCCGCCACGGGCGCTCCCGATAGTGTGCTTGGATTCTCGATCACGTTTATTTTCGTCGATGATGCTACACGTGAGCCAACGGACATCAACGGCGACAACTACCTCGATACAGGCCACAACGAAGTCTACTATAACGATACCTTCGGCACAGCTGGCGACCCCCGAGCAGACTTGCCATGGGGAATCGACGTCGCCTTGCCCGGGATTGACGTCGAAACCGTAGCGCTGCACGAGAACGGACACTCCCTTGGTGTTACGCATTTTGGACCACCACCAGACACCGTGATGAACCCAGTCTATGTTGGCATCCGCCAAGAGCTGTTCCCAATTGATCACGCTGAGATGTGCACTGTTTGGCAATGGTGGCCGCAGAAGTAGTGTAGTCATCAGATACGGTGGTGGGAGCCCGTGGAGGCGGATCGTCGGGATTGTAACGCTCGATCTATTGTCACGGGTAGCTGGTGCGGTCCTCCCCCTCATTGAGCAGCCTCCTCACCACAGGCAAAGAGCTGAGCAACCGTCTCCTGCATCGGCTCCTGGCTACCCTCCAGCTGACCTCGTACCCGCCGTGTTAGCCCGTGTGCTTCAGCTCTCCACGCGGGCTTTCTCATTGCCTTGTCCCTTGGCCCTGTACCATCCGTACGGGCGGCGGTGTGACAGGTTTGGGGCTACCTGCCACTGGCTCCCCCTGCCAGGCTTGTTGGAGCAGTTCCAGCGCCTCATCCCAGCGCTCATCCCGGTTGCTAAACCCCTTGCCTACCACCTCGAAGTCGTCCTCGCGTCCACCGACGCCCACGCCCAAGGTTAGTCGCCCATTGTACCACGTTTCGCTGTTCAAGTGGCCTAGAGTCGAGGAGGGAAGGAGGAAAGATGAGAAGGCGTTGTCCGTGCCGTAATTCACGCGAAGCGTTCCTCCTTCCTCCTTCCTCCTTTTCCGTTCCATGTCCCATTTTCGCCGTTTTCCGACTGGAACCTGCTGGAAATGAGACATTTGAGACATACCCCACCCTGTCCCATCTGCATGGCAAATTACTTGCTGCAGAATGGAAGGGCTGCTACTGGAAAGTGGCAAAAGGCGTGCTGTTCTGCTACTGTCCTAGCGAGCCGCACCTGGAAAACTAAATATCCCCTGTTACATGCCATTACGTCTTACGCTTTACGTTTCACCTTTTACTAGGCCAGATTCCTATACTCGGCTCACTGTGTGGAGGGCGCCTCGCTCCTCCAGCTTGCCGCGTCAAAAAGGAGGATGTCATGTTCAAGCATATTCTTGTCCCGTTGGATGGGTCGTCGTTGGCGGAGTCGGTTGTGCCGCACGTGCTCCAGATCGCTCAGAGTTTTGACTCGAAGGTGACGTGCTTGCACGTGTTGGAACAGCCCAAGCAGGCGGGCGAGATGCAGGCGGTGGACCCGCTGGGCTGGGAGTTCCGGACGAAGGAGGTCCGGATGTACCTGAGCGACTGGACCTATCGCTTGCAGGAGGTGGGGGTCGAGGTGGAGAGTGTGATCTTGGAAGGCCCGGCGGCGGAGCGGATTGCCGAGTTTGCGCTCCGCCACGACGTCGACCTGATCGCCCTCTCCAGCCATGGACAGAGTGGGTTGAGTAGCTGGAATGTGAGTAGCGTTGTGCAGAAAGTACTCCTACGGGGCTGCACCTCCATCATGATCGTGCGGGCGTACGAGTTCATGCAGCAGGATTGGCACGGTGTGCGCTACCAACGCATCCTTGTGCCGCTGGATGGGTCACAACGAGCCGAGATGGCGCTGCCCGTCGCGAGCACCCTGGCGGATCACTGTGACGCGCAGCTCGTCTTGGCCCACAT
>JALZCF010000152.1 GCA_030863245.1 Chloroflexota bacterium | reverse complement strand
GTGCAGTGCTGACGTCAATGTTGTCCAGTCCTGAACCCGCACGGCCGACGACCCGCAGACGGCTTCCTGCCTCGATGATACGCGAGGTCACTTTGGTACCGCTCCGTACGATGAGGGCATCGTACTGCGGGATGATGCTCTCGAGCTCTTCCGGCGTGAGATCGTACCGGAGATCCACCTGCGCACCGCTCTCGCGCAAGAGGTCAACGCCCTCCTCCACGAGGGGATCGGTGATCAAGATTTGCCTCTTTGCTCCACCATTCATGACTGCTCTTCCTTTAAGATAGTCCGACTACGTTTCCTTCCTCGTCGATATCGATGTTCATGAAGCCGGGGACAGCGGGTAGGCCCGGCATGGTCTTCATCTCACCACACAGGGGGTAGATGAAGCCGGCACCTACGCTCGCGCGTACCTCACGGATCGGAAGGGTGAAGCCGGTAGGCGCCCCTTTTAGTTTAGGGTCGTGAGAGAGGGAGAGGTGAGTCTTGGCCATGCAGATGGGTAGATTGCCGAAACCAGCCTGCTCGTAGGTGCGAATCTGCGCGTTTGCCTCCGGGGTGTAGTCCACATCCGCCGCACCGTAGATTTTGGTGGCAATGGCCTCGATCTTCTGTTTGATGGGAGCATCCACGTCATAGATGTATTCGAATTGAGAGGGCGTCTCGGCTGCGGTGACAACCGCCTCTGCTAGGTCACGTGCCCCCTCGCCGCCCTCGGCCCAGTGGGTGGTAGGAACGGCGGTGAGAGCTCCCGCCTTTTCGGCGATGCGCTGCACAAGTTCGATCTCCGCCTCGCTATCAGTGGGGAAGACGTTGATGGCCACGACTACCGGCATGCCGAAGGTGCGTGCGATCTCGATGTGGTGGACAAGGTTGGCGGCACCTTTTTCCACGAGGTCCAGGTTCTCCTCGACGTACTCCCGTGGGAGCTCATAGCCAGCAATCACTCTAGGACCACCACCATGCATCTTCAGTGCTCGAATGGTGGCCACCATCACCACCGCATCGGGAGTCAGCCCAGAAGTGCGGCACTTGATGTCGAAGAACTTTTCCATGCCGATATCGGCACCGAAGCCTGCCTCTGTGATGACGTAATCGGAGATCTTGAGCGCTACCTGGTCGGCGACGATGGAGCTGTTCCCATGCGCGATGTTGGCGAAGGGGCCAGCATGGACGAACGCCGGTTGGCCCTCCAGAGTCTGCATGAGATTCGGGTTGATAGCATCCTTCATGAGGACGGTCATGGCACCCGCTACTCCCAGATCTTCCGTCGTGATGGGGTTGCCATCATAGTCATAGGCGACGACAGCACGACCAATGCGTGCCCGCATATCTTTCAGGGTGGAGGTGTAGTCGTGCCCTGATACGAGGGCGAGAATCGCCATTACCTCCGAGGCGACGGTGATGTCGTAGCTCGCCTCGCGTGGGTAACCGTCCCACTTCTCGCCCAGCCCGGCGACGATGTTGCGCAACGCGCGGTCGTTCATGTCGACGACGCGGTTCCAGGTGATGCTGTATGGATTGATATTTAGGCGGGGTAGTCCCTCTCGGCGCGTCTCGCTGCTCGTGCGCTCCTGCCACTTGTCGCCGGGGTAGTTCCGCTCGTGCATCATACGAGCGCCGAGGGCCGCCGCACAGAGGTTGTGAGCCGAGGAGATGGCGTGGATGTCGCCGGTCAGATGCAGGTTGAAGTCCTCCATCGGGATAACCTGGGAGTAGCCACCCCCTGCAGCGCCTCCCTTGATGCTGAAGGTTGGACCCATGGAGGGCTGGCGAATGCAGACCGTTGCCTTCTTGCCGATGACGCCTAGACCCTGCGTAAGACCAACCGAGGTGGTTGTTTTGCCTTCACCCAACGGTGTAGGCGTAATCGCAGTAACAACGATGTACTTTCCGTTCGACTCATCTCGCAGCCGCTTCAGCACATCCAGGCTCACTTTGGCTTTGTACTTGCCGTATAGGTGCAGGTCGTCCGGTGTGAGGCCGACCGACTCAGCGATTCCCGTAATTGACTTGACCTCGGCAGCCTGCGCGATTTCGAGATCGCTAGGCACCGATTTCGTCTTTGTTCCCGACGTCGCTGTCATAACATTCCTCACTGAATGAATTCTCAGTTGTCATCAGACTTGTAGGAAGAATCTAACACGGCGCTTCGATTCGTAAAAATATCAGCTTACAGGGGATATCGCGGCATGTTTAGCGCGGCTCAAGGCTCGTCCGTCACCTGCACCACGATCTTTCCGAAATGCTTGCCACTTTCCAGCGCCTCGTGCCCTTGGCGCAACTGATCGAGTGGAACGACACGGTCGACGACGGGACGGAGCTTGCCCTGCCAGGCTAGACGTATGACGTGGCGGAACTCACCTCGCGTGGACATGGTAGAGCCGATAATTTTCAACTGTTTCCAGAAAATGTAGCGAATGTCCGTCTTGCCCATCGGTCCTGTAGTCGCGCCCACCGTCACGAGGCGACCGCCCTTGGCAAGCGAGCGGAGCGAGTCGAACCAGGTTGCCTCGCCGATATTATCCACCACCACATCCACGCCGCGCTTTCCACTTCGCAGGTAAACCGCTTTGCTCCAATTTCCATCCTCGACGTAGTTCACTACCCACTCGGCGCCAAGGTTGCGAGCCGCTTCCATCTTCTCCTCGCTACTTGTGGTAGCCCATACGCGGCAGCCAGCGAGGGCAGCTATCTGGATCGCCGCCGAGTTTACGCCACCCCCGGCCCCGAGAACCAGGACGGTCTCGCCTGGTTTGACCCCTGCTTGCGTAACGAGCATGCGCCATGCCGTCGCGTAGACTAGTGGCAGTGCCGCGGCCTCTGTAAGCGGGAACTCATCTGGCACTCGCTCGAGATTTTCCGCAGGCGTGACGACGTATTCGGCAAAGCCACCCCAGACGTGCTCACCGATGATGGCGAACTCATCGCAGAGCGAATGCTCGCCTTGGCGACACCACTCACAGTGGTCACAGGAGAGCGTCGGGTTGATAACGACCCGGTCACCTTCCTCCCAATCGCGAACGTCCTCACCCACCTCGTCCACCACGCCCGCGATATCACTGCCGCCAACGTGCGGGAAGGTGGGAGGGATGCCGGGCATGCCATGCCGAGTCCAGAGGTCCAGATGGTTCAGCGCGCTGGCAACCACGCGCACGCGGACCTCGCCACGTTCTGGCTCGGGTGTCGGCACCTCTGTGGATTGGATCACGTCCAGGCTCCCGGTACCCGTGTAAACCATGGCTTTCATTGGCTTCATTGCTCCTTTGATTGTCTGGCGAAACCCGATTCATGGGAATCAGTTGCGGTCGGTTCAAACCAATGGGATAATTATAGACGGTTACCTGCAAGAGGAAGATCCACATGGCAGGCAATCGCGCAACATGTGACATAGGAGGAATTCGATGAACCGAGTTTACAATTTCAGTCCGGGCCCTGCAACCCTGCCGCTTCCAGTCTTGGAGCAAGTCAAGGAGGAGTTGTTGGATTACCGCGGCAAGGGGATGTCGGTCCTGGAGATGAGTCATCGGTCGAAAGAGTATGGCGAGATCAATGCAGCGGCGGAGGCGCGATGCAAGCGGTTGCTGGGAGTCGATGAGGGCTACCGGGTGCTCTTTATGCAGGGGGGTGCCAGCACGCAGTTCGCTCTCGTGCCACTCAACTTCCTGTCCGATAGGAGCGTTGGCGATTATGTGCTGACAGGCAATTGGTCGCTGAAGGCGCTGAAGGAGGCGAAGGGCATCGGGCAGGTGCACGTGGCAGCGAGCAGTGAGGAGGAAGGCTTCCGGCGCATCCCACACCAGACAGAGATGGTGTTGAGCGACGGTGCCGCCTATGTTCACATCACCTCAAACAACACCATCTACGGCACGCAGTTTCATGCGTGGCCAGAAGTTGGTGACCGACCGTTGGTTGCTGACATGAGCAGTGATATCATGTCACGTCCCTTCGATGCCGAGAAGTTCGCGTTGGTTTATGCCGGTGCCCAGAAGAATATCGGTCCCGCTGGCGTGACGGTGGTGCTCCTGCGTGAATCATGGCTTGACAAGGTGGTCCGCTCGTTACCCACGATGTTCCAATACAAGACCTTCGTAGAGAAGGACTCGCTCTATAACACCCCGCCTGTCTTCGCGGTCTACATTGTGAACCTTGTACTGAAGTGGATCGAGGAGACTGGAGGCCTGGAGATGATGGAGCAGCGCAACCAACAGAAGGCGAGCTATGTGTACGACGCCATCGACAGGAGCGATGCTTTCTATCGGGGCTATGCTGCGTCCAATAGTCGCTCCCTCATGAATATCACATTCAACCTGCCAGACGAGGAATTAAGCAAGCGCTTCATCCAAGAGGCCGCTGAGCAGGGTCTGGTCGGCTTGAAGGGGTACCGAACCATGGGCGGTATCCGTGCCTCCACCTATAATGCCATGCCCGTCGAGGGTTGTCGGCTTCTTGCTGAGGTCATGGATGATTTCGTGGCGCGGAATGGGTAAAAAGAAACTGTGCTACGGGGCGAGCCAGAAATAATAGTTGGTTCCACAAATCTTTGTTCTCCCCTTCTCCGACGTGATATAATCCTGACAAGTACCTGCAGTTACGATCCATAGCTTTCCATCGTGTTGAAAGGATAGACCCATGCTTGGGTTTTTTAAGAAACAGGACAAGGGAGAGGGAGAGGGCGGAGTCACCGACGCGCGGGTGATGGAGGCACTCGGCACAGTTATCGAGCCAGAATTGCACCGCGACCTCGTATCGCTGAACATGATCAAGAATCTGGAGGTTGATGGGGGCGAGGTAGCTTTTACCGTGGTCCTCACGACGCCGGCGTGCCCGCTACGTAGCCGGATCGAGACTGAGTGCCGCGAGGCCGTCATGAAGGTGCCAGGTGTGGAGTCGGTCAAGGTCAACTTTACCTCAAGGGTGCCACGCGACAGCCGGGTAAGTAGCCAGATTCAATCACCTGTAGGTAACACTATCGCGGTCGCCTCGGGCAAGGGTGGAGTGGGAAAGAGCACTCTCAGCACCAATCTCGCTATTGCCCTGGCCCGGGAGGGCGCACGTGTGGGCCTGATGGACGCGGATATCTACGGGCCGAACATCCCACAGATGATGGGCGCCTCGCCCCTACCCCCACCCCGGAACCAACGCATCATGACCACCGAGGCGTATGGCGTGAAGTTAATGAGCATGGGCTTCATCGTGAAGCCTGACCAACCCGTCATCTGGCGTGGCCCCATGCTGCATCAGGCGCTACGCCAGTTTCTAACGGATGTGGAATGGGGGGAACTGGATTATCTGGTCATCGACATGCCACCCGGCACCGGAGATGTGCAGTTGTCCCTGGCCCAGAGTACACCACTCACCGGAGGGCTCCTCGTCACGACACCGCAGAGCGTGGCGCTGAGCGACGTGCGCAAGGGCGCCATGACCTTCCGACAGTTGGATGTACCAATTCTCGGTGTCGTGGAGAATATGAGCTACTTCATCGCGCCAGACACCGGCAAGCGATATGATATCTTTGGTCACGGGGGTGGACAACGATACGCCGACGAGATTGGGGTACCTTTCCTTGGCGAGATACCGATCGATCAGCGTATTGTTCAGGGTGGCGACACCGGCAGGCCGATCGTTGTCGCTGAGCCGGAAAGCCAGGCAGCCCAAGCGATTCGAGAAGTCGCACGTCAGCTCGCTGCCCGCATTAGTGTGATCAACATGACACGTAAGCCGGAAGGCGTCATCGGGCTGGGGGATATCCCGATTATGACGAGCTGAGCCTGAAATCCCTGATGCCCTGGTCTTGGCGGAATGGATCGGGGCATCTTTGTGTTTGGATGTTGCGTGTTGCACCGTACGTGACCTACTGCTGCGGGTGCTACGCCCAGCCACCTCATTTGCAGTTCACGCACTACACGCCACGCACCACCTGAAACGAGTTTAGCTTCATATGATCGACTAGACAATGGCACGATATACAATACGAAATCAGCATGACGAACAAGAGAGATCGAGGCCTATAGTTTCGGCACTTTCATGGTTACTAACTACCGCTCTTGGCAGCTGGCTCCTGCTCTGGCGGTCGCTTGGCGATCGATGGGGGTGGCTGGGGATGCTCAATGCGTGGGCAGAGTGGGGAGGGTCAGCGTTAGGTATGTTGACGCTCTTCGGTGTATTGAGACGTGATTGGGAGCAGAGCGCTGCCGCGTTGGCACTTTGGGCAGTAGGCACGGCCCGTCCACCTAGCAGCGTGGCGAGGCCTATCCTAGCGTCAGTCAAGGGACCGACTCAGCACGCCGAGGGCACAGACGCGACTGAAGCGGAGCAAGCGTTCAAGTTGTTTTCTGCCAACCTCTATAAACGCAATCGATCCGCTGCTCAACACCTAACTATGATTCGCGAGCAGCAGCCCGACGTCATCTGTCTACAGGAGCTGGGGCCTGACATCGCGAAAGAGTTGAAGGATGCATTAGGCGAGCAATATCCTTATCAGGCCCTACGTCCACGATCCGGCGCGTACGGTTTTGGTGTGTTCAGCCGCTTTCCTATTGAGGAAAACGGTCACTGGGAGCGCCCGGGCGTGAAGCCATGGGGTCAACGTGTGCGTTGCACTTTGCCCGAAGGGGAGGTGATTGAGGTTTACAACGTTCACTTGGTACCTCCTACTGCAATATCGACCCTGAGAAAGGGAATGACGTGGGGTTTCCGGACACGCGAGGAGCAAGTGCGTGTGATGCAGCAGCAGATCAGAGGGCGTGCCCTTCCTGCATGCGTCGTTGGCGACCATAACTTTGCGGACACCTCCGATGCATATCGAATTGCTCGGGAGGAATGGAATGATGCTTGGCAGGCGGTAGGTCAAGGAATACGTTGGACATGGCCCACCCGTGACTTTCCTTTCTCACCTATTCCCTGGCACCCTCGTATGCTGCGGCTGGATTACTGCTTTTACAATGATCAGCTGAGGGCTACGGATATGCAAATCCTTACGAGACGTACTGGGTCGGATCACTGTCCTTTTGTTGTTACACTTCTGGTTGATCGATGCTTCGTGTAACCAAAGGGCTGGTTACAGTAGCGGTCATCCTCTACAGCATCCCACTAACTGGGTGGCTGCTCTTCCGTTATTGGAAGGGTGAGGCGTGGCCGATGGTAGGCTTTCTGAACGCGGTAGGCATCTGGTGGTTCGCGCCGTTAGTGATACTGTTACCTGTCGCGTTGCTGGTACGTGCGCGACAGGCGAGCCTCATGTCCGGGATCATCTTACTCGTCGGGGTTTCTTTCTTCGGTGCCGAGTTCACTCCAGCACGCGCTCGTGCTGAAGTGGGGGAGACGCCGCGTCTACAGGTACTGACATTTAATGTACTCGTTTCCAATCGAGCATTTGATGAGGTCGTCGAGACCATTCAGACATATCAGCCAGATGTGATTGCTGTACAGGAACTGTCGCCAGAGATGGCGGATGCGCTTTCCGCAAGCCTGCGCTCGTCTCACCCCTACCAGTTGCTCCATCCTTGGCGTGATCCGAGTGGTATCGGCCTGCTAAGCCGTTATCCACTGGAAGAGGGGCCAACGTTCAGCTCGAGGTTTTGGAACAACTGGGGGCAGGCTGCAATCGTGAATGTGGAGGGGCATCCGGTCTATCTCATCAACGTGCATCTCTGGCCTATTGGCACGCTGGATCGTGAGCAGTTCTCCCGTGCACTCTTGTTACAGCACAGCCAGGTAAGAGAGTTACTCACTGCGGTGGAGGAGGTCGATTTACCGCTGCTCGTGGTGGGCGATTTCAACGCTTCACCCACCAATGAGACGTACGCTATGCTTTCAAAGTATCTCGACGATGTCTGGCGGAAAGTGGGGATGGGGCCAGGTTTCACCTTTCCTTCCCCGGCCGCTACGTTCGGGTGGGAGTACCCATTCCTGCGAATAGACTACATATGGATGAGAGGCGCCATCAGTCCCCTCTCCATTCGCGTGCTGCGCAGTGTCACTGGGAGCGATCACTTGCCACTCCTCGCGGAGTTTGCAGTCACTCCGCAATCAGCTCTACCTCACTGATGTATGATTCCCAGTCCCAACCGCTAGCATACAACTTAATGCTCTCGATTATCTGTGGATTATCTAAGGCCTCTTTCAGATCGACCTCAAAGGGATACGGCACCTCTTTGGGCACTTCGATCCCATTGGTGACGTAAAACCCGGCTTCATTCTGAGAGTAGAAACCCTGTGTCCAGTGCTGGCGCCCTCCGTAAGCATCACGGTAGTCGATACGAATCATAATAGGAAACTCAGAACTCCGCTCTCCACCTCCACTCAGCGACTGCCCGACGATCTTTACATCAAAGCGCAACAGCAGAGAGCGGTAGTCATCGACTACCTTGTTGAGCTTCTGCACCACGGCTGTTTCTCCATGATTACTGTTACTACCTTGTCGCGTGAAGTGTAGTGCCCGGCTGGGTCCCAGGACGTCCACCTCAACCACGCCATTGATGTCACCTCCATCGCCGCCTTGGTCGCTCATGACGAACCAATTCTCCACTAGCGGCCCATCGGAGATGGGGACTGCTGTTTCTAACAGTTGGAAATCGCTGTTGAGGAGCAAGTTGCGCTTTGCAGGAAGGGGTCCGACTGCCGAAGCACCGAGTGCGATCTGGGCGCGCTCATTCGACTCAAGGGTAACCTTCTGACCTGTCTGTCCGCTAACCGAGGCTTCCCCCGAGCGTACGGAAACATGCGTCATCTCGTTCGACGTCTCAACGGCGTACGAGCCAGGTTGGAGTACGATACCTCCGTATGGTGCAAGTGCGTGCGGCGTCTGAATCTCAAACTCCACCTCTCGACTGGTAGAGGGAGCGACCTGGGCACGAACACGTCCGTTGTGCACGGTGATCACGATACGGCTTGCCTTATTGCTACGTGCGAAACGAGGCTCGCGCATCGCTTTCAGCGTGATGGCGCTGTTCGGGAAGATGGTCAGGGTGGAGCGGTCGAAGAAGCTCACCAACGCCTGAGAATCATCGGTCCGCAGCTCGCTGCCCTCCACAATGACTTCTTCCCTCCCTGCTACCACCGCCACGGGTGCGGACCGTGCATTCGGCTCTTTGACCGAAGTCGTGCCACGCGTCCCTTGAATACTCGCTCGCGGCGCGACGGAGGCGTTATGCAAGTACCAGTTCGCGCTCAAAGGCACTGTAACCGCAAGCACCAGGAAGGTCGCGAAGGCGACCAACAACACGGTCCACGCCAGCTGCTCGCGGCTCATCCACTTCGGGTACTTCTCTGTGACGGCTGGTTCGATAACACTCATCTTTTTCACCGATCGCATTATACCACAACGGGAACAAGATATCACCACTGGACCGGCACGGGCTTGTCTAGCGTTCAATAAGCACGCCAGCCAACGGTAATTGGATGCCTAACGATTAGCAATAAATCTTCGTTGCGGTTCTCCAACAGGTAACGCACCTAGTAGACAATCTGCCAGCGACAAACAGTACCTTTGCTGGTCTGCGCGTCACGTTGTTGTAGCCAAGATGGTGAATCTTGGGCTAGGTCGACTGGACCGGGAAGGATTGAGATGGGCATGGTCAGAAAGGCGTGATCTCTTTTGGATGTTTGCCCCATCATCGCTACCTTTTATGCTATGCGACGTAACATCATTGTCTTACTCGTAATCCTTATTGCGTCCCTCGCTCCCCTCTCCCTCGTCCCGCTTGCCCGTGCCGGTGTTCTACGCGGCGTGACGGGGGAGGAGGATATCCGGGCGCAGATACGGGGTTTGGGGCACCTCGTCTCTGGGTACCTGCGCCCCTATCCTGTGACGGAGCCGTTGCGTCCGGTGCGCTACACAGGTCTCTATCCTTTTGGCATCAATACCTTCCTTCAAACGGAGACGGAGCCAGACAAGGTGGAGCGGTCGCTCGATATGATCGCGGCAGCCGGTTTTCGTTGGATCCGACAGGAGTTTACATGGGAGGATCTCGAGATTCATCGTGATGATTGGTTTGTGGACCTACGCAACAATGAGATCCGCAATGCTTGGAGGAAGTATGACCAAATTGTCGATCTGGCCGAGGCCCGTGACATTGAGATCATCGCGAGACTTTCTAACCCGCCAACATGGAGCCGCGCGGCAGGTGACGAGTTGGGTGCCAAGGCGCCACCCGACTACTTGGAGCGCTACGGTGATTACGTGGAGGCGGTGGTTTCCCGCTACCGAGGGCGCATCAAGTACTATCAAGTATGGAACGAGCCGAACTGCTGCGAGGAGTGGGGACGCCGTCCTGTGAGCCCGGAGCAGTACGTGGAGTTACTGAAGGTCGCCTACACGCGTGCCAAGGCTGCCGATCCAGATGCCGTGATACTAACTGCCCCGCTCGCACAGACTATCGAACTCGACTATTACCCTGGTGGGTTCAACGATTTTCTCTTCCTCCAACGAATGTACGATGCGGGCGCAAAGGGCTATTTCGATGTGCTGGCGGTGAACGACTACGGATTGTGGAGTGGACCGACTGACCGGCGCATGCGCCCGCGCGTCATCAATTACTCCCGTCCCGAGTACATCCGCGACATCATGATTCATAATGGTGATGGCGACAAGGCCATCTGGGCGAGCGAGATGGGCTGGAACGCGACGCCGCCCGATAGTGGCATCCCTCCTGATTTCGGCATCACATCCGAAGAGCATCGTGGGCGCTACTTGGTGGAAGCGCTGGAGCGGCAGCACCATGAGTGGCCGTGGATGGGTGTAACCACGGCCTGGTTCTTTAAGCAGGCAAGTGAGGAGGAGGCAGCGCAAGCACAGTACTACTTCAAGCTCGTCAACCCCGATTTTACGCCCACCCCCGCTTGGGAGGTACTCACCGACTACATCCGCTCCGTCAGGCCAACCCTCTATCGCGGCTACCATCAGGAGGACCATTGGGTGCTGCGCGATGGTGTCTCCCGCGAAAACGAATGGGAACTACACCAACACGATAGTGCCGTACTGGACCAGTTCGCGCTTGGGCGGGAGGGCGACCGGCTCCGCTTTGCGGTCGAGGGTGAGGGGCTCGTGCTCGTCGTCCATCCGGACCGCACTGGCACGCTTCGTGTCAGGGTGGGTGAGCAACGATACCGCTTCCGTTTCGACGGCGATCGTCCTTTCGATGAGAGAGGTGAGCAGATCGGCGCGAGGACGGTTGATTCGGGCAAGAATGTGTTGCATTTGCCTCTTGGCGAGCTACCGAATTCTCGAACGGAAGTAGAATTAGTTGTGGAGGCGGGACGCGTCGTGCTAGATGGTGTGATTGTCGAATGAGGAATCCGATCGTCGCTTTCGCCATCCTCGCGCTACTCCTCCTCGCCCCGGCCCTCCGTTTCTATCACATCGACGTGCAATCCTTCTGGTCCGACGAGGGCAACAGTGTGGCCATGGCCCCACGCGCCCCTCTGGACATCGTCGAGCGCAGCGCGAACGACATCCATCCGCCCCTCTACTACCTTGTCCTACATGGCTGGGCGGCCCTGACTGGTACTGGAGAGTATGTCATACGTGCATTAAGCGTTCTCTTTAGCGTCATCACAGTCGCGTTGACCGTAACGCTAGGCTTGCGCGTTGGTGGGCGATGGGTGGCTCTTTTTGCGGCTCTTATCGCCGCTCTCTCCCCCTTCGCTATCCATTACGCCCAAGAAGCCCGAATGTATGCGATGGTGACGATGCTGGCAACAGGGAGCTGGTTGGCGTTTAGCAAGATATGGAACGGCCAGGGCTTGTCTACGGGCCGAGGATCAAGGACAACGGATAACTGGCACCGCGCGTCGCTGTCTTACATTGTTCTTACCGTCGCGATGTTATACACGCAATACTATTCGGTGTCTGTTGTCGTGGCACAGAACCTTGCTTGGTTGTGGGGCGTACTGTGGGTTCGGCGCAGTGAGGACAATCAACCTCGTCAATCCGCAATCTGGAGTTGGTTCGCTATTCAGGTGACTGTTGCTCTTCTCTTCCTCCCTTGGCTCCTCTACACCCTCGACACGATCCTTGGGTGGCCCGCCGTCTCGCCGCCCATCACGCCCATCTTCCTCGCGCGCGAGGTCTTCCGCATTTTCTCTTTTGGTCTCGCTAGTGAGGCTATGCCATTGTGGGTTGCTATCGGATTTGGCGGCTTGTTACTCCTTGGTCTACTTGTCGCTCTCCGCGCCCTCATCGCTCCATTCATATCTCGAATGATGGGGGATCAACGACATGCGAACGCCTATCACGCCCACCTAAACCCTGCGCTTCCGCTCTTTATCTTCCTCATCCCGCCCCTCCTCATGCTTGTCCTCTCCCTCCACCGTCCTTTCTGGAATCCCAAGTTCCTGCTCATCGCATTGCCTGGCTACCACCTCCTCTTGGGCCAAGGGGCAGCAACTGTGATTGAATGGGTTGAGCGATTTCTCCCAACGGTGGGTCGTCACAGCTCCTCCTCGGTACGACGTAGCCATATGCATGACGTGTATCCCATCAACGATCACTGGGCGGCCCTGTTTGGCGGAGCAATCGCTTTCTTCTTTGTGCTCTCGATCGCCCCTGCTCTGTACAACGAGTACTGGAACCCACTGTACTGGCGAGACGATTATCGGGCGATAGCACGGACGGTGGGGGCGCAGGCAACTGCTCAGGATGCAGTGATGCTGAACGCGGCGGGGCAATTAGAGATCTGGGAGTATTACGACGAGAGCACTTTACCCGCTTATGCGCTCCCTGCGACCCGCCCGCTAGACCAGGCGGCAACGGTAATGCAATTGGAGGAGATAGCGCAAAAGCACAGGCGGTTGTGGGTGCTCTGGTGGGCAGAGCAGGAGGGCGACCCGGAGCAGGTGATTCCGCGTTGGCTGGACGAGCACGCCTTTGAAGCGGGCTCCCGTTGGTTCGGCAACGTACGATTGACAACTTACCGGCTCGGGGAGTTACCGCCTCCAGAGCCCCTTGAAGTCGAGTGGAAGCTACCTAGCTCTGATGCATCTTTGCGACTGGAAGGCGTGAGTGTGGACCCGCGGTCTGCGATGGCGGGCGATGTGGTTGCGATCGACAGCGTGTGGGCATCGGACGCAGCGATGCCGGTCACCTTCTTTGCACAGTTGTTGGATGCAGGGAATCACGTGGTAGGGCAGTACGACGGGGATGGCGGTGCGCTACCGGTAGCGGAGTGGAAAGATGAGGAAAACGTGAGGATGGGCGTTCCCATCGCCATCGGTACACCGCCTGGCGAGTATGCTTTGGTCATTGGTGCTTACCACAGGGAGAGCGGACAACGGTTCGTAAGCGAGGAGGGAGATACGTTCCATCT
Source organism: Chloroflexota bacterium (assembly GCA_030863245.1). Classification (GTDB taxonomy): domain Bacteria; phylum Chloroflexota; class Anaerolineae; order Ardenticatenales; family Ardenticatenaceae; genus JALZCF01. The sequence continues at coordinate 7,153 of JALZCF010000152.1, read as the reverse complement.
GTCGACGGTGCAGGTGGAAGCACCGATCGTCCCTGCAACAGCCGAGACGCTTGATCTGCGACATGGTGAGGCGCGCGATACAACATTCGGCGATGTGACGCTCGTCGGCGGCCGGGTGAACAAGCTTGGCTCTGATCACGCCCCCGACGCACCACTTGCTGCTGGGGATCCGCTTCGCCTGCTGTTATACTGGCGTGCAGAGCGCGATTCACCCTCAGTTCCGCCCCTTGCCCTTCGTCTCCTTGACGAGCATGGGGCTGTTGTTGCCGAGTGGCCTTTCGAGCCGACTGAAGGACGCTATCCATCAAGAAGATGGATAGAACAAGAGTTAGTGCGCGATTTGCAGGTTCGCTTCCTACCGGATGATCTTGTACCCGGTTCCTATCGCTTGTTGCTCACGAGCCGAGATCGGCGGGTGGAAGTTGGCACAGTGGCAGTACAGCGAGCCATTCGGTAGTTTGCATTATTGCTCACCGAGTAGGCGGGCGACCTTGTCGAGCAGATCACTCAATTCAAAGGGCTTTTCTACATAGTCTTCCGCCCTGAGTCGCGCGGCTTTTTCCTGCGCTCGCCCGTCGGCAGTAAGGACGATGATGGGGAGTGCGGCGCGTAGACCCCGTCGCTCTAGCTCCTGAGTCAGGGCGAAACCATCCATGCGCGGCATCATCAAGTCAAGCAGGATGAGACCGGGGAGCTCTTCCTCCAGATACGAGAGTGCTTCGATTCCGTCCCGCGCAAGACTCACCTCGTACCCTTCAAATTCCAATATCGCTTCTAGCGTTTCCTGAATCCCAGGATCGTCGTCAACGATCAGGACCTTGGAACTCAATGTTTCGATCCCTTCTATTTTCTCCATATGGCACCACATCCGACAATAGGCAAAAGGCCGACAAGGGCAAGGTGGTACCGGTAAAGATGCGGCATCAGCGCATAGTGAGTGAGGCCGAGTGCCAACATAACCTCTGAGCAATTTCGGTGCCGGCTGTTGGCGTTTCATATCCGGTTGAATGGTTGTCTATCTTGAAAGGAGCATCGGGTAAAGTGATCTGGTTCCAGAAGGAGATTGTTTTACCGGCAAAGCCGCGCGGTTTCCATTTAATCACTCGGGAGATCCTCCGGGAGGTGCCGGAGATAAGCGAGTACGAGATTGGGATTGCCCACATCTTCATCAAGCACACCTCTGCCTCGTTGGCGATCAATGAGAATGCCGATCCGGATGTGCGGGCGGATATGGAATCTCACTTTAACGAGATGGTTCCCGAAAACGCATCTTATTACATCCACACCATCGAGGGCCCGGATGATATGCCCGCCCATATCAAAGCAGTGCTGCTTGGCAGCACTCTCTCTGTCCCCATTTCCAACGGGCGATTGAATCTGGGAACCTGGCAGGGGATCTACCTTTGTGAGCATCGGAACCGGCGTGGCCCGCGCCGCCTGGTTGTCACGCTGTATGGCCAGCGTTAGAGCACTTAAATTGCCTATCGAGTCACTGTAGCTCGTCCCGCTTCTTCTCTACCAGTTCCATCAGTTCCCCTAGTGTTCGACGATCGAAGGCGAAACGGATGCCTGCTGCCTTGAACAGCTCTGGTAAGGGGCGGATACCCCCTAGCGAGAGGGCCTCGCGATAGGCAGTTAGCGTGGTCTTCGGGTCCTCGAGCGAGTTGTGCCAGAGCTGCAAGGCGCCCACCTGGGCCAGACCGTACTCGATGTAGTAGAAAGGGTAGACGAAGATGTGGCGCTTGCGGTGCCAGCCCGTTTCCTTGACCTCCTCAAGCCCCTCGTAGTCGATCCCCACCATGAAGCGGTCCCACAGTTCGGCCCACTTTGCATCAAGGTCGTCGGCCATCACCTCTTCCGGTGCTTCCGTATAGACCCAATGCTGGAACGCATCGACGACTGCCATGTAAGGTAGAAAGGTGACGATCTTCTCGAGGTGCTCTACACGCGCGCGGTTAGCGTCCGCCTCGTTGTAGAAGCCGCCCTGTGCTTTTTCTAGATAGGGCTGTGCCAACATCTCCATGCCCATCGAGGCCACCTCCGCCATTTCCGTTGGTGCGCGGCGCATCCAAAGCAAAGGAAGATGGTAGGCATGTTGGTTGTGGAAGGCATGGCCCCCCTCGTGGAGCAGGGTCTGCACATTGCGGTGGTTGCCGACCGCGTTCATGAATATGTAGGATCGTTGGGAGACCGGTAGGGGACGGCAGTACCCACCGGGTGCCTTGTTCGGTCGCGCATCCAGGTCGAGGTAGCCATCACGCAGCAGGTCGAACTGCTCGCCGAGCATGGAATCGAGGGTTCGGAAGATGCGCGCGCAGCCCTCTTCCAATTCCGCCACATCCTCGAACGGCCTCAGCGGTGGCTGCTCGCTCGTCGGCACATCCAGATCCCATGGCCGCAGCGTCCCAAGCGCCAACGCCTCGCGGCGCGCCTCGTAGATGCGACGTGCGACAGGCACCACTTCCTTCTCGATGGCATCATGGAAAGTGTACGCGTCCTCTGGCGTGTACTCGTAGCGGCCCCGCTCCAGCCAGGCGTATTCCTGGTAGTTGTCGAACCCCGCGTTCTCAGCCACTTGACGACGTAGTTGCAGCATCTTGAGGTATTGCTCGTTGAGCGTCTCGCGGTCCGCCAGCCATCGCTCATGGATGGCGTGCCACACTTTCTCACGTGTCTCACGATCACGCTCCATGAGTAGCTGTTCTGCCTGATCGAGCGTGAGTGTCTTACCCTCCCACTCAACGGTCATCTGCCCTGTCACTTTGCGGTGCTCATTGGCAAGTACGTTAAGTTCCGTCTTGAGGGGTACGTTCTCCTCACGAAAGAGGCGCTGTTCGGTGTGAAACTTGCGCATCATCGTCTGCTGGTCGGCAGGCGGCTCGTAATCCTCCAACGCCAGCAGTTTCCGCTTTAGCGCCTCACTTGCCACCTCCACCTTCGGGAGAATCTCGCGGACGTAGTGAAGATGAAGTGCTTCCGCCTCTTCATCCGCCGTGTTCTCGTGCGCGCGACTGGCGGCGTTGCCCATATCTTCTAGAATCTGCGCCTCCAAATTACTCCACCGCTGCAACCAATCCTGCACGTTGTCGTGCGCGAGCTCTTCTGTCTCCAACGCCTCATACGCAGCGCGAACGGTGCTCCAATCACGAGTGTCTAGCTGATTCATCTGTTCTACCTTTGTTTGGCTAACTTTGATTTGTTTAGTGTAGCGGGGTGGGGGAGTGCGTCAATTAGGGATCGGCTCTAACACCCTGGCGGCGGTTCCGAAAGCTCACTCGCGGCTGCTTTATCCACCATCCAAATGAGTTCTCCATTAACGGGAGAGATACGCTGAACGGGGTACTGGGCGGATGCGCCCTCAAGCACGGTAGCGAGACGTGGAGCCTTCTCTTCGCCCCGCACGAGGATGAAGATGGAGCGTGCCGCATTGAGGACAGGGAAAGTGACCGTGATGCGGGTGGAGTCGAGCTTGGAGACAGGATTGGCTACGACGAGGTGCTCATACTCGTCTAAGGCTTCTGTATTAGGGAAGAGGGATGCGGTGTGCCCATCGCTGCCCATCCCGAGCAGCACCACGTCGAAGCGAGGAGCCTCACCCGGCATGAGGTGGAAGAAGAGGCGCAGGTTCTGCTCGTAAAGAGAGGCGTCTTCACGAGGTGTAGCGCTTCTGGTCGGGACCCAATGCACACGGGGATCATCTGATGAGATGCCAAGTGGCTTGAGCAGAGTTTCCCTCACCATGCGAAAGTTACTCTTTTCGTGGTTGGGCGGCACGTGACGTTCGTCGCCCCAAAAGAAGTGGACGCGCGACCAATCTACTCCCTCTGTTTGGGCAAGCGCTTGGTATACCGGAGAAGGGGTACTGCCACCTGCAAGCAAAATCGTTGCTTGCGCTCGGTCTGCCAGTGCGGCGCGTAACCGTGCCGCGATCGCGCTCGTAACCCCTTCGACCCAGGCCTCCTCACTGTCGAAGCAGATAACCTTAGACATTGTCGAGTTTCCCCAGCGCCTTCCGAAGAACGGCGAGGGCCTCGTGATAGACGAAGTCCTGGGACATCATATCGAGCTCACAGGAGACAAGAGTTGGAATGCTCACATCACTTAGGTGGGTCACCTGCTGAAGAGCTTGTTCGCCTGCGATCTCAACCTGACACTGAGCGCTGCTACGACCGACACGCTCTATCCTGAAGATAGCGTCACCTGCCTGTAACGTGATGGAGCGTAAAGTCTGCTCCTGCTCAGAACGCGAGAAGCGAACTTCTGCTGCTTCACCATCCGGCCGCGCGAAGCGCCATCGCCCCGCTGCTGCTGATTGAAGTTCCCAATCTAACCGACTGGCCAACCATCCGGCAAACAGCCAAGCATCGACCTGGCACGACCCGCTCTCGACGGTGACTTGTTCAATCTGGTCCAGGTAGACGCGATAGTTGGAGGGATCGAAAAACCCGGCAACGAGCTCGCGCCACGCGTTGATACGGCTCCAGTTCAGGTCACTTATACGGCCGTCATGCCACGTTAGTAGGGCACGGTGTAAAGCCTCCGGCTCGCACAACGTATCGGTGTCCACGAAAATGCGATCGGCAAGGTGTGCCAGTTCGTCAAGGAGCGGATCCCCGAAGTAGGGGGGCAGGGCCCACCAGAGCACGACCGGGAGATCAGCAGTCAGAAGCATGCGGACCGCGCTCGATACTCGTTCCCGTGAGGCGCCAGCCGCATGGATACGAATCTGCTCCGCGCAGAGCGCTTCTTCGCGCCCGACACAAATTAGCGTGGCCGCCGCGTCGAGTTGAGGCTCTGCCTCCTTATCGCCTATTAGCAACAGGATGTTACGTGCCGGGTGTCGCTCTGTGAGTCGCTGTAGGCAATCAACTATCTCATCCTCCCGCTCCTCCGGTGCGGCGACGAGTAGGGTCAACACCCGCGCTCGGATAACCGGTCTGTCAATGTTGCCTAACTCCCGCCAGAGATCGACCAGCTCTCTTTCGATCTCCTGTGCATCCGTCAAGGGGTGGCGTTCAGCGTGCACTGTGCTGACCATGATATCTCTCACGTCCCGTGTTTATGTGTTGAATGAATCTTGCTTACAAGCGTCGCCACCTACGCCCATCCGCCTGGATCAGGTCGTGTGCCTCCTGTGGACCCCAGCTGCCTGCCTCATAGGAGGGGATGGTACGAGCATCGTCCCACACATCTAGAATTGGGTCCACGAGCGCCCAGGCTGCCTCCACCTCGTCCCGACGCGTGAAGAGCGTGGGGTCGCCGAGGAGGGCGTCGAGGAGCAGGCGTTCGTACGCATCAGGTGGCTCGAGGCCGAAGCTCGCTCCGTAATCGAAATCCATTGTGACGTTGCGAATGCGTTCCGCAATCCCCGGCATCTTCGCTCCAAAGGTTAGTGAGATACCCTCATCTGGTTGGATGCGAAGGGCGAGCGTATTGTGCTCCAGGTGATCCGTCGCTTCCTCATCAAAGAGTACGCGCGGCGCCTCGCGAAAGATGACCGCGATCTCGGTGACCTTCTTGGGCAGCCGCTTGCCGGTCCGTAGGTAGAAGGGCACACCGACCCAACGCCAGCTCTCGATGTACAGCTTCAGCGCGGTGAAGGTCTCACGTGTTGAGTCATCTGGCACATCCTCCTCCTCCCGGTAACCAGCCACAGGGCTGCCGCCGACGCTCCCCGCACGGTATTGGCCGCGTACTGCGTCATGCGCTATGTCAACCGGTCGGATCTGCCGCAGCACCTTCGTTTTCTCGTCGCGCACTGACCCTGCCTCGTATCTCACCGGCGGCTCCATCGCGACAAGGGTGAGAAGCTGCATCAGATGATTCTGTACCATATCCCGGAGAGCACCAGTCTCGTCGTAGTAACCGGCTCGATCACCAATACCGATACTTTCGGCCACCGTGATTTGCACGTGATCGATATGCTGGCGGTTCCAGATGGGCTCCCAGATGGCGTTGGCGAAGCGGAAGACGAGGATGTTCTGCACCGTCTCCTTGCCAAGGTAATGGTCGATCCGGTAGATCTGCTCCTCATCAAAGACAGCGTTCAAGTGCCGGTTCAGCTTCTGTGCCGATGCCAGGTCATGCCCGAAGGGCTTCTCGACGACCAGCCGTTGCCAGCCCTGCTCCCGTTGGGCGAGTCCTGCCTTCTTTAGATGGGTCGTAATCTCGGCGAACCAATCCGGTGGAGCAGCCAGGTAATAGAGCACGTTGCCATTCGTATCGTATCGCTCTTCCAGTTCCTGGATCCGTTCTGCCAGCGCCTTGAAGTCGGAGCTGTCGCCGAAGCTACCGCGTTGCAAGAAGAGCCGCTGGAGGAAGCTCTCCCATGCCTGCTCGTCGATCTCGTCCGGCAGGTGTCGCTGGGCCTCCTCTTGAATGTAGTTGCGGTACAGCTCGTCACTCCAATCGCGACGTGCAAAGCCAAGGATGATGAAGTTAGGGGGCAGGCGGCGATTCTGATAGAGGTGGAAGAGGGCCGGGATCAGCTTGCGCTCTGTCAGATCGCCTGTCGCTCCGAATATGACCATGACGGAGGGCTCTGGGGTCCTCTGGGCACCCTCCATCCCGGCTCTTAACGGATTCTCGCTCACACCTACACCTCCTCGGGTACCGCCTCTTCCTCAACCCGCTGCAACGCGTGACCGCCGAATTGGTTTCGCATTGCCGCGACCAGCTTAGCAGAGAAGGACTCCTCCTGGCGCGAGCGGAAGCGTTGCTGGAGGGAGAGCGTGATGATCGGTGCAGGCACGTTCAGCTTGATGGATTCGAGGACAGTCCAACGTCCCTCCCCACTGTCTGGTACGAAGCCAACGATGTCTGCCAGGTCGTTCCCTTCTAGCTCCAGGGCACGCGTGGTCAGCTCCAGTAACCACGAACGGACAACGGAGGCGTGCATCCACAGGTTCCCAATCTGCGCGAGATCCAGGTGGAACTCACTTTTCTTTGCCATGATCTCGAAGCCTTCGGCGTAGGCTTCCATCAGGCCATATTCAATGCCGTTATGGACCATCTTCACGAAGTGCCCTGCCCCCATTGGCCCCACATGCGCGTAGCCGGGAATTTCCTCTGGCTCGATTTCCACGGGGCGCTCGGCCTCTGGGCCCTCATCCCCCTCCTGGCCCGCAGCAGGGGATAGGGCTATAAAGAGTGG
>JALZCF010000089.1 GCA_030863245.1 Chloroflexota bacterium | reverse complement strand
CCCTTAACTTCCCCACATTGTTCGTCGCGACAAGAAGTTCCATTCTGCAAGATTCCCCCTTATACTCAAGATGTCTGTTACCCAACGTAGCGCAGGTGGCTTGAAATGTGAAATCACCTTGCATCTCGCGTGGCATATGGGCTGCTTAATCAACGATCTGTCGCACTTCGTCGCGGAAAGAAACGCAAGGATATCTGGGAGTAAAGGTGGAATCATTATACGACTTCTTTCACCTGTATACTGTTGAGTTGATGCTCTTTCTGACGGCAGTGGTGATTCTGCTGCTGCTGTGGCTCATCGTCCTTCAGAGGCGGATCAGCATGCTTCAGCATCACCGCGGCAAGCCAACATCGAACGGGGCGAGCATGGAGCTGGAGTCCTGGCTGGAAGAGCAGCGCGCGAGTTTGACCGATCTCGCAGAGCTGGTGCTCACGCTGGAAGCACAGGTCCAGACGATGCAGGAGAGAGTGAATCACCACGTCGGGCGTGTCGGCGTCGTTCGCTTCAATCCCTTCAACGACACCGGTGGCGTTCAGAGCTTTGCAGTGGCGTGGCTGGACGAGGAGGCGAACGGCGTTGTCCTTAGTAGCCTCTACAGCCGTTCTGGCATGCGCATCTACGCGAAGCCTCTTGAGAGAGGGGAGTCAACCTATGCGCTTTCCGAGGAGGAAGAGGAGGCGATTCGGCGAGCGCAGGAACTTCCTGCCTCACATCAACTTCAAACTCGGCGCGACCTCCAGAGACAGAGGTGAAGTGGCTCCATGAATCAGGCGCCAGTAGGCAGCCGCGGCAATAGCGGCCGCATTATCGGTGCAGAGGGCGATGGGGGGATAGTAAACAGGAACCTTTAGCGGGGCGAGGGCGGCCTGCATGGCGTTACGGAGGGGCACATTGGCGGCGACGCCCCCTGCAATGAGGACCTGTTTCACGTCGAAGGCCTCCGTCGCCTTTACCACCCGCTCGACGAGAACATCCACAACCGCCTGTTGGAAGCTAGCCGCGAGATTCGCGACGGGCAGCGGACGCACGACGGCAGGGCCGTAGCGCTCGTCTACCTCGCCCTTGTCGGGCTTGAATTGCTCTACCTCCCGTAACACGGCGGTTTTCAGCCCACTAAAGGAGAAATCATACTCGTTCGGCGTGGAGCGCGGAAACTCGAAGGCGCGGGGATTGCCCTTCTCGGCAGTGCGCTGGATGGGTGGGCCACCAGGGTAGGGGAGGCCAAGCATGCGGGCCACCTTGTCGAAAGCCTCGCCCGCCGCATCGTCCAAGGTTCGACCCAGGAGCTCGTACTGGCCGTGGTCGGTCATCAAGAACAGCTCGGTATGGCCGCCGCTGACGATGAGGATAACGGAGGGGAACTCCGGCTGTGGCACATCCTTCCGGTTCGGATCGGCCAACCAATTCGAGTAGATGTGCCCCTCGAGGTGGTTGATGCCAATGAAGGGCAGCCCGCGCGCCAGTGCCAACCCCTTGGCAAAATTCAACCCCACCACAAGCGCACCCGCCAACCCCGGACCATAGGTCGCCGCCACCGCATCGATATCCTCCCACGCCACACCCGCCCCTTCCAAGGCCTCCGCCAGCGTAGGTGTAATATTCAGCACATGCCTCCGCGACGCCATCTCCGGAAACACCCCACCGTACTTCTGATGCAACTCAACCTGGGAAGCCACCACGTTGGAGAGAATCTCCCGCCCATTACGCACCACCGCCACCGCCGTCTCATCACAAGACGACTCCACCCCCAACACCGTCAAATCACCCTCTACCTTCTCACTCATGATCTATCGTCTACCTGCCCGAACCGGTGAACCCTAACGCATCGCGTCTTACAAGAACCTCTCGCCCAACCACTCCCCAGTCTCCAGTCTCCAGTCTCCACTCCGCATTCCGCACTGCGCACTCCGCACTCCAATCACTCCGCTGCCGGCCACGCCTCACCGACATCCACCATATGCACGCCCGTGTTGCTAAGAACATAGAGCGTCTCGCTGTCGGGATCTACGGCAATATCTTGAATGGTGCCCCAGTCGCTGTCGAGCGGTGGATGGTATTCCACGAGGAAGCGCCCATTCTGATCGAATCGCACCACGCGTTGCGCATCGGCCACGAACATGTCGGTGTCCTCAGGTGGTGCCTTGGCCATCGCGACCGGCTGGGCGAGGGGCGGCGTGACCGGATCGAGCACGAAGCCGGATTGCGGCTTCCCTACCTGGAAACGGGTGACCTGGCCGTTCTGATCCAGCAGGAAGATGAAGCCGTCAATCACCATGTCAATGGGTGTCCCCATTCGCTCTTGCCCTTCCTCCTGCATCCACGCCTCCGGCACTGCACTGTACTGTCCTGACATATCGGGAACATACTTCCAGATCTGCTTGTTTGTAGGATCCAATAGATAGAAGTTGCCTCCGTATCCTTCGACCGCCTGAAATCCCTCCGACGCCACCACGGCAAAATCCGACTGCTTCAGGATGTCGCCCTCCAGGTCGAACAGTTGCCCCTCCTGCGTGAGGATGAGCAGGCCGTCACCCACTCGATTGCCGCCAGCCGGTATCCAGGTAATGAACTGTGGCGTTCCCATGACGAGCCCGTTGTTCAGTGTTTCCTCTGCGGTGAGTAACGGCTGAATCTCGGACAGGGCGACCGTCTGCTGCGGGTCCACGATGACCCGGTAAACGGTCGAGCTTGCCTTGTCGATTAGGTACAGATCCTCCCCGCCCTGTACGAGCATACTTGGCTGGCTGCCCCCATCAACTGTGGCAAGCGTGACGGTGGGTGGTCGGATGATCGTCCCGGCCTGATCCAGGAGCTGCTGCGCCTGCTGCCGGAGCGTCAGAATATGAGCCTCATCGACCTCATCCATTGCCAGCGGCTCGGCCTCGCTGAGTAGGTCGTTGGCCTGCTGGGCAAGCACCTGTGCCGTCGCTTCGTCCACGTTATACGCTTCCGCGAGCAATTCCTGCGCCTGGCGAATCAGGTCGCTAAAGTCTGCCTCTACACCAGCCATCCCCTTGCTGCTGATCCCGCTGGCGCCCATCTCGGCGATATCAGACCCCTCGCCTTCATTACCCAGAAACTGCCAGCTAACCACCACGGCGAGGACGACGAGCAGTGGCAAGAGGACCACAGCGGTCCGCAAGAAGCCAGAGCCATCGCCCGGAGGGGGCGGGATCACATCATGGCGGCGGGGTCGCGTCGGCCGGTCGCCCGGCAATACCCCTCGCAGCACACTGGTGACAGCATACCACGAGCGATGGCCCACCTGCCACCCTCTGTATGCGACCCCGTCGAGCGCTGGCGCCATCGCACTCACACGTGGCGCAACATGATCTTTCCACCAGGCAACCATCGCGCTCACTATCCCCAGAAGCACCACGGCCACGCCTATCATGGCGGCCACGGTTCGGCGGAGCAATCCTTGCCAATCCACCGTTCTGATAGCCGCTACCCCCTGTGCGCCGGCGGTACGCAGGCCTTCGCTATAAGGGACCAAGGCTGCGCGTAGTTCTTCTTGCTTCGTGACGTTGTTACGCTTGCTCGCCGTCCTTCCTGCACGCCTGCTGCCTGTCCTGCCTCTCCCTAGCTCACGTGCCGGGATCTCGTACTGCGCTTCAGGCATCTTCCGGTAGTGGCCCGTGATCGTCGTTTCCTTATCCGGCGTAGCAGGCTTAGGCAATACGGGAACTGGGGGTGCCTCCTCCCATGCTTCCTCATCATCTTCCGCCTCTACCCACTCACTCCCCCATGCTTCTTCCTCATCCTCGATGGTGGCGGTGAGCTCTACCTCCTGTACCGGCTCAAATTGGATCATATAGGCGGAGAAATCATTGTGGCGTGCCAGGCTGTATAGGCTTTCTGCCACCTCCTCGGCTGTCTCACCCTGCATCGACTCGTTGATCGTCGATTCCATACCCAGGGTGGGCAGGTGGCTGGCCGCCATGGTAATCATGTCATCCGGTTCCAACTCAAAATGGGCCAACCGGCATTTGATAGAGGGGCGCTCGCCGAGCGGCATCAGCGCCTCCATGCGGCTAGTCTGTAGCTCGTCGAAGCTCCTAGGGAAGCGGGTGACGGAGGCACCACGCGCGATAAAGGTCAGGGCCGGCCCTGCCTGGGCCAGATAGAGATGCTCGTCGCGAATGAACGCGGCATTGAAACCCGCCCATACGTGCTCCTCCTTGGGGAGTTCCTGGTTTTGCGCGAGTAGCATGTCGTTGACCGCTTCCGCTGCCGCCTGCAGCGCATTGGTTTCACTCACGCGACTCGCCGCGAACGTATTGATGGCTTTCGCCACGATCTGCCGGCTGGCACTATCCCACGTATCTGCTGGGGCAGATACCTCGACCAGGACGTAGAGGATGCCGTCGTGCGCAGCGATCTGTCCCATCTCGGGAGGAACCTGCCGTCGCTGCCCATCCACCACGCTGAGCTTGGCCGTCTGCACGTTGCCCATGGTTCACTCTTCCCTCCTTACCGAAAGCAATGATCCTCGGTTGTTATTCCTCCTGCTCCGCTTCCTCGAAGAGGATATCGGCGTATTGCAGCAGCGTCTCGCGGCGCTCGGCAGGTACCTGCTTAGCCTCGAGGTAGCGTTCAAGAAGCTCGCGTGGGCCCGCCTCGGAGATTTCCTGTGCGGTGCCGAGGCGCAGGCGTGTGGGGCGCTCCACATCCCGCACGATGGCGGCCACATAGGCCGCGTCTTGGAGCAGGCGTCGAATTTCCCGGGTATCGAGATGAGGTTCATTATCGATAGTCGCCCGAATGGTGACTTTGACGACGCAATCCTCTACATCCATCGCTTCAAGTCGCTCGCGGATGAAGGGCATAGGATCCTCCTCGTCCCGCACGTCCAACATGATCTCCCGGAAGGTGCGCGTCGGCGTCTCCACAAACTCCCAATGCGTGGGGCCGTCCCCTATCTCTGCTATCACGAAGCCCTTCGCCTCATGCGCCTCACCGAAATCGATCCGCTCGATGGAGCCGCTGTATACAACAGGTGGCTCATCGTTGAGAGACTGGTGCTTGTGGATATGCCCCAGTGCCACATAGTCATAGCGCGGATCTTTTAGGAGCGAGGGATCCAGAAGTACATCCTGCCCCAAGAGGACGCTCCGCTCCATCCCGAAGACCGCGCCCGGCACCGTCCCATGCGCCACAAGCACCGCTGGTTCGTCGTCGTTCACCTGCTGTGCTAGGCGCCATAGGATGCGGTACAGCGTCTCTTCTATCTTCGCGTTCACCTCATCCACCGACAGGCCATAGTACTCATCCCGCGTGAGCAGATGGCTGCGCGTCACCCATGGCAGCGCCACCACCTGTACGACACCTTTCCTGGTCGGGATGCGGAAGTAATTGGGCCGCTCGGCGACCGTGATGTTGGGTGTTTCGAGCGTGTCGAAGATCTCGACGGCATGGGCACGCTTGATCGCGTTCGGGAGATCATGATTGCCGACGAGTAGGAAGGTCGGAATGTCGGCATCGCTCAGACGGCGGATGCGCCGCGCAAACTCGCGCTGATGGGTGGGGGAAGGGTCACGGTTCTTGAAAGCATCCCCCGCAAAGAGAACGAGGTCCACCTCATGATCGATAGCGTAATCAATCACAAAGTCAAAAGCACGCAGAAAATCCATCAGCCGACTACTAAGCCCCGTCTCCGGGTCCAGCCGCCCGTAATTCTCTACCCCAAGATGAAGATCCGCAAAATGAAGAACTCGAATCATAGATCAGTGATCACTCAAGCACCAGATACTCCCGCATCCTCTCCAACAACTTGTCCCCGATCCCCTTCACCTCCGTAAGCTGCTCGATGGAGGTGAAGGGACCGTTGGCAGTCCGGTATTCGATGATGCGCGCCGCCAGGGCGGGACCGATGCCGGGTAAAGCTTCCAACTCCTCCCCGGTAGCACTGTTCAGCCGAACCAGTGGCTCGTCATCGAGATTGTCCGCCGCGGCCTCTTCGAAAACATTCGCCCCAGGAGGAAGGAGTGGGGTCCTGTCGCCCCGCTCTGGCATGTGCACCTGCACGCCATCGCTCAGCTGCGTCGCCTGGTTCAACAACTCGATCGCCGCCTCCTCGGTCGGGCCGCCTGCCGCCTCTAAAGCATCGATGACGCGACTATCCGGTGGCAGCGTATAGACCCCCGGCTCTGCCACAGCGCCACTAACGAAGACAACGATGGGCCCGGGCGTCACAGTCGGCGCGATCGTTGCCGTGGGCGTGGCTGTCGGCACCTCCAACACCAAAGGCTCACCCTCCGGCCGACTGCCCAACGTCACCACACCACCAACCGCGCCCACCGCCAACAACGCCGCCAAAACCACCTGCCTCGCCCCTGTCACCCCGCTCATTACCGCCTCCCTCGTCCCCTTTAAAGAATGAACGAGAAAGACAGAAGCAATCGAACAGCCCGCGCGAATTTTAAGGTTCGCGAACGACTAGAAACAAGCTCGCACCCAAAATAACTCGGACTATTGTGAAGATCATGCAACGCCGGGAGCGCTTGTTATTATAGAGGAGGCCCCATGGACTGACAAGAGCACCTATTCCGTTCCCATTCTTCGGTCTGACGCACCGTTATGGTAAAATACCCAAGTTACTAACTCGACCATAAAACACCAAAATCCATCCCATACCGCATAGCCAGAACACACAACTTGCAACATGCAACATAAAACATGAATCTAAATCCTTCTTCCCTACGAGATAAACAAAAACCGCTCGGTGTGATCGACACCTTCTCCGCGGGCATCTCTGTGGTGATGCAACATCCTTGGCTTCTGTTGTTGCCAATTCTGTTGGATCTCTTTTTTTGGATGGGTCCGCCGATCTCTTTGGAGCCAGCGCTGGTAGATACGGTGACAGCGCCTTTTGACCCACAGGGACCGAACGCCGCCGAACTGTCCCAGGGACTCGCGACCGACCTCTCTCTTTTCTATGAGGGCTTGCAGTCGCAGTTACGGGCGGTAAACCTGTGGACCTTTCTCGTCCCCGCCGTCCTGTTTTGGCCTACCGTCGCAGCAGGGGAGCCTGCCGAGGCAGCGGCGGAGATGGCTAGCGGGATGCAGGTAGACAGCGCCGGAACAGTGTTACTGATCATCGTTGGCCTGAGCCTCCTCGGCTTCTGGCTGAACATGCTCTGGCTGCACGTCGTGGCGCGTGGCATGCGGGACAAGCCGCTATTTGCCAAACTCGGAGAACTGCTCCGCAACGCCTCCCGGCACGCCCTGCGCTTTGTCGGCCTTATCCTGCTCCTGTTGGTCGCATTTATAGGGGTCCTCGTGCCACTCTCCGTCGCCGTGGCCTTGGTCACCTTCCTGCTGCCAGGCGTAGGCCAGTTTCTGGCAAGCCTCGTGACCTTGGGAGCAATGTGGCTAGTATTGTGGTTGGGCATCCACTTCTATTTCACCGCGGGCGCCATCGTCCTCGACGACGCCGGCATCATCCAATCCCTTGGCAACAGCGTCCGCATCGTGCGCCGCTTCTTCTGGAGCGCATTCGGCTTTGTGCTACTGAGCACCCTACTCAGCACTGGCTTCCAGCTCATCTGGTCCCCCATGAGCGCCGCCTCACCTGCCGGCTACGCCACCAGCATCATCGGCAACGCCGCCCTCGGCACCGCCATTGTCGCAGCCATGTTTATCTTTTATAAGGATCGGGTGCGCCTAGTGAAGCAGGAAGGCACACCATAGAACATTTCCCAAATTGAGAGCTACATATTGCATATTGCATGAATGTCTGCCCGGAGAACCCTACCCAGCTGACCACAAGCTGCCGAAGTTCCATTACATATCGCACACCTTCCCTAAGCAACACCCAACATGACATGCAATACGCAACACGCAACATGCAACGTGCAACATGCAACAGACAAAGGAGAACAACATGACAGACCTAAAATACGACGCCAGTACCATCGAGGTACTGGAGGGGCTCGAGGCGATTCGCAAGCGCCCGGGCATGTACATTGGAAATACCGACGCGATGGGGTTGCACCACTCCGTGTTCGAGGTGGTGGATAACTCGGTGGATGAGGCCCTGCAAGGGTACGGCAACCGCATCGATGTGACGCTTCATGAGGACAGCACCGTTACCGTTCGAGACTACGCGCGTGGCATTCCTGTGGACGTCCACGAGAAGACAGGATTGCCCGCGCTAGAAGTCATCATGACCAAGATGCACGCCGGCGGTAAGTTTGGCGGTGGCGGCTACAAGGTATCCGGTGGCTTGCACGGGATCGGCGTGAAGGCCGTGAACGCCGTCAGCGAGTGGATGGAAGTGACGGTGCGCAAGGATGGGAAGATCTATCGCCAGCGCTACGAGCGCGGTGTGCCCGTCACGCCAGTGGAGGTTATTGGCAAAACGGACAAGGAGGATACCGGCACAGAGACCCGGTGGCGGTTCGACCGTGATATCTTCCAGGCGGAGGGTCTGGATTACAACTTCAAGGTACTCACCCAACGCTTCCGCGATATGTGCTTTCTGACCCCTGGCCTCCGGATTACGCTGGTGGACGAGCGCACCCCTGGACAGGAGATGACCTACTACTTCCAGGGTGGTATCGCAGCCTTCGTCTCTTACCTGAACCGCACGCGCCAGCGGCTGCACCCAGTCATCTATGTGAATCGCGAGGTGGATGAGGTGCTGGTCGAGGTGGCGATGCAATACACCGATGGCTACCAAGAGTCGATCCACACCTTCGCCAACAACATCAACCAGCCCGAGGGGGGGACCCACCTGACCGGCTTCCGCTCGGCGCTCACCCGTACCATCAACGATTACGCGCGTCGAGCGAACATTCTCAAAGAGAAGGAAAGCAACTTCAGCGGTGAGGATGTCCGCGAGGGGCTGACCGCCATTGTCAGCGTCAAGGTGAAGGATCCCCAATTCGAGGCCCAGACCAAGATCAAGCTGAACAACCCAGAGGTAAAGGGTGCCGTCGAGAGCACCGTCAACGAGGCACTCTCCGCCTGGCTCGAAGAGAACCCACGCGAGGCGAAGGAGATCGTCAACAAGGTATTCACCGCCAGCCGCGCGCGTGCCGCAATGAAGAAGGCCCGCGACATGGTCATCCGCAAGAGCGCCCTCGAATCCCTCACCCTCCCCGGCAAGCTAGCCGACTGCTCCGAGCGCGATCCCGAAAAAACCGAACTCTTCATCGTCGAGGGCGACTCAGCCGGTGGCTGTTTCTCCGGTGACACACAGGTGGCACTGGCGGATGGACGATCGATCACCTTTGAGGAATTAGTGAAGGAGCAAGCAGACGGTAAGGGGCACTTCTGCTACACCATCCGCCGCGATGGAACGGTTGGCCTGGAGCGCATCATCAATGCGCGCATCACCAAGCACAATGCCGAAGTGATTCGCGTCACGCTGGATAATGGTGAGGTGATAACTTGTACGCCGGCTCATCGCTTCATGCTGCGTGATGGCAGCTACAAAGCGGCAGCCGATCTTACCCCGGACGACTCCCTCATGCCACTGTAC
>JALZCF010000700.1 GCA_030863245.1 Chloroflexota bacterium | reverse complement strand
ACGGGGCGAATTTCTGCGTAACCGGGACGGCTCCCTTGCCTGGTTTCGCTTTAGAGGTCGGGTGCACCGACGCGAGGGGTAAATGAATTCGAGGCAATTCGGCCACGCCGCTGGTTATCCAGAAAGCAGCTTGCGACTAATACCAGTTGTGTTGTGAAACGCCATAAAGGTTCGTAGTAGACACTTTAGTGTCCCTCCGCCTCGCGCACCCTGAAGTGCGTACTAAGAATCTTTCTGGCCTTGTTTGTGAGGCTTTGTGCGACAATTGGTATGAGATATGGCGGCTGGCGCAGCAGGTCAAACTGGCCGATTGCCGCCAAGTTGGTCATAGGTCATGATCATCGTCCCGAAGCTGTTCTCCGGGCTGCCCGGCCTGCTCCTGAATCAAGTTGGCCACCAGACCCGTCCAGCCTGTCTGATGGCTGGCGCCCAAGCCGGCCCCGCTGTCGCCGTGGAAATACTCGTAGAACAAGAGCGGATCGTGCCACGCTCCCTCGGGCATATGGTCGGATTCGGCAAAGCCGCGCGCGAACGGGGGTTGTCCTGTTTCATCAGGCAGAAACAAGCCGATGAGCCGTTGGGAGAGGTGATCGGCGACCTCGCCTAACGTGAGGCAGTTGTCCGCGCCAGTAGGGTAGGCAATGGTAAAGGTATCGCCGTAGTAGTCATGGTACGTGCGCAGGGACTCGATCAACAGATAGTTCAGGGGAAACCAGACCGGCCCGCGCCAGTTTGAGTTGCCGCCAAAGAGATTGCTGCGTGAGACACCTGGCTCGTAGCCTATCTCATGCTCTGTACCTGCCAGGCGGAAGATGTAGGGATGGGCCTCATGATACTTGCTTAGCGAGCGGATGCCATAGGGACTGAGAAACTCGGCGGGATCGAGGAGGCGCTGTAAGACGCGCCGTAGTTGACCATCCCGTACCAGTGCCAGCAGGCGGCACCAGCCCTGCTGCGGATCGTTCCAGTGCGCGACCAGGCGATCCAGATCAGGACGGTAGTTCAGATACCACTCCAGCCGTCTACGGAAGCCGGGCAGCTCCTCCAGCGTCCCCTCATCGACGGTAGCGACCGCGAAGAGCACGGTTAGTCCGACCATGGAGCGGACTTTGATGCGCCGGTACGACTCGCCCGGCAGATGCACAGCATCGTAGAAAAAGCCGTCTTCCTCATCCCACAAGCCGAGCCCCCTGTGCCCCATGTCCTGGATGGCGTGGGCAATCGATAGAAAGTGCTCGAAGAACTTGGTGGCGATCGACTGGTAGACGGGGTTCTGGTGTGCCAACTCGAGCGCGATGGTCATCATGCTCAGCGAGAATAAACCCATCCAGGCCGTCCCATCGCTCTGTTCGAGCCGGGCACCTCCCGGCAGGCGCGTGTTGCGGTCGAAGATGCCGATGTTATCCAACCCGAGGAAGCCTCCCTCAAAGACGTTGTTGCCGTCGGCGTCCTTGCGGTTGACCCACCAGGTGAAGGTGAGCAGTAGCTTGTGAAAGACCCGCTCCAGAAAGGCGCGATCCGCCTGACCAGTGTGTTTCTGTTCGAGTTTATAGACACGCCAGGCGGCCCAGGCGAGCACCGGGGGGTTGACATCACTGAAGTTCCACTCGTAGGCCGGCACCTGGCCGTTGGGATGCTGGGACCACTCGCGCAGGAGTCGGTCCAGTTGATACTTGGCGAAGCGGGGGTCCACCAGCGTCAGAGGAAGGCAGTGGAAGGCGAGGTCCCATGCCGCGAACCAGGGGAATTCCCATTTATCCGGCATAGAGAAGACGCGCTCGGCAAAGAAATGCCGCCATTCACTGTTGCGACCCGTTCGGCGCTCAGGAGGTGGGGGCGGCTGCGTGGGGTCCCCTTCCAACCAGCGCGCGACAATATAGTGGTAGAACTGCTTGCTCCACAACATGCCTGCCAGCGCCTGCCGCTGCACGCGGCGCAACGCCTCACGGCGCTGCTCATCTTCCACATCTACCTGCCAGGCTTGGAGGCTGGCATAGAATTCGTCTGCCTCCTGCTGCCGTTGGGCAAACAGCCGATCAAAGTCGCTGAAGGGCGAGGGCTCGCCGGCTTCCCCCTCCATGGAAGGGAGCGCGGAGGGGAGGACCGGCTGCTGTGGCGCTGGCGGCGCGTCGGCGGGTAGCTCCCCCACGGGTGACTCCCCGCCTCGCTCGACGAGGGCCTTGAGCCGCAAGCGGATGGTGAGGGTATCGCCTGCAGCAACCGTGTGCTGGTAGAGCGCTGCCGCCTTCGTGCCACTGTGGTTCGGATTGACGCTGCCCTGCTCGCCCTCCACGACGTAGCGATGGAAGGCATCTTTGACGTAGGACGAAGGGTTGGGTGTACCAAAGAGGCGCTCGGTATTGCTTTCATTCTCTGTAAAGAGCAGCTCCTGGGCCGCCTCACAGTAGAGGGCATAGGTGCCCAGGATCCATTCGTGCGTCTGCAGCTTGGGCAACCAGTGATGAGCGACGATGGCGGCGACGTTCGGCCAGGGCGCGGACTCGGCGTAGAGCAGCGGCCGCTCCTCTCCATCCTGCCAAGCCCAGGTGTTGCGGAACCAGAGGGTGGGCAGGAGGTAGAGCGGGGCCGGGTCCGGCCCGTGATTGGTCGCGCGGATGCGGATCAGGATATCGAAGGGGCTCGCCTTAGCGTATTCGACGACCACGTCAAAGTAGCGCTGGTCGTCGAAGATGCCCGTATCCGGCAGTTCGTACTCCGGATCATCTTTCCCACGCCGCGCGTTCTCCTCCAGGAGCTGGTCGTAGGGGAAGGCCGCCTGCGGGTAGCGGTAGAGCATCTTCATGTAACTGTGGGTCGGCGTGCTATCGAGGTAGAAATAGACCTCCTTGACATCCTCGCCGTGGTTGCCTTGGGGGTTGCTGAGACCGAACAGCCGCTCCTTGAGATAGGGATCGTGCTCGTTCCAGAGCGCCAGCGCGAAACAGAAGCGCCCCTCGTCATCGCTAATACCCGCCAGCCCATCCTCGTTCCAACGATAGACACGAGAGCGCGCGTGATCGTGCGGGAAGTAGCGCCAGGCATCCCCATCCGCACTATAGTCTTCTCGTACCGTGCCCCAGGACCGTTCAGCGAGGTAGGGACCCCAGCGGGTCCAGGCAGTATACTCGGTGGTCAATCGTTTCTGTTCAGCCGTCACCCTTGCCCGCGTCACCATGATCGCCTCCGACGGCATAGCCCGTACAGTGGCCACCTACCGTGCCATGCGGCATGACCAGCTGCCAGGATGACCTCTTCGGACAATGCTTCCCCCACTCATGCCATTGGAACGCATCGTACCCTGGAGAGCAGGAAAGGGCAATCCACGCTGAAATGTGTACAGCGATAGGATCACATCTGGTCCTAACACACTTTACATTGCATCTCGGCTCCCTTATCATTGGTCGCAGCGAGTGAATCATCACCTTCGGCCGAGGGTTACGTCTCCAACCAAATAGGTGAGATCTTATGACAATTCGGGTCGCTACTATCAAGGATGCAGAAAGCATCTCGGCCCTCAACGCGGATGTCCAGCAGCTTCATGCTGAGGCCCTACCCCATATCTTCAAACCGCCATCGCCCGACTCCTTTCCCCCT
The DNA here is from genome assembly GCA_030863245.1 of Chloroflexota bacterium. Lineage (GTDB taxonomy): Bacteria > Chloroflexota > Anaerolineae > Ardenticatenales > Ardenticatenaceae > JALZCF01. Next base: position 479 of record JALZCF010000700.1, on the reverse strand, counting down.
GCCAAAGTAGTCGAGCTGCTAGAAGATGACAATACCCGGCTGTTCCTAGCCGAGGCGGGAGAGGAAGCGGTAGGCTATCTCTATGCTGAAGTGCGGCTCTTACCCGAGACCGCCTATCGCTACGCGCTGCATCAACTTCATATTCACCACATCTCGGTGCAGCCTCGCTACCACCATCAAGGCTACGGCGAACAACTGATAGAGGCGGCGAAACAAACGGCCCAACGGGAGGGTATCCCAATGGTGGTGCTGGAGGTATGGTCCTTCAATCAGCGCGCGCGTCGCTTTTTCGCTAAGCAAGGCTTTACAACCTTCAATGAGCGTATGTGCCTGGCATTGTCAGAATAGGGTAGGGCAAAATGAGTTCGAGTTGTATTTTGAAACGCCGTAAAGGTTCGTAGTAAACACTTTAGTGTTCGTGAGGCGGACGAACACTAAAGTGTTTACTACGAACCGTCTCCGCGTGTTTGTGAGGCTTT
>JALZCF010000691.1 GCA_030863245.1 Chloroflexota bacterium | reverse complement strand
CCCCTGCTCCCCCTCAGCCGCCGTCCCGCCTACCACCCGTCCCTCACCCCTCTCATCCCATTCCGCCATGACTAAACCCCTCCCCATTCATTCCAAAAATGGCTATAATTGCATTACGACAATATCGACCAGCCCAACAGCAGTGATTAGTGATTAGTAGCTAGTGGTTAGTGGTTAGTGGTTAGTGGGAGAATTGGCCGTCAGCTACAGCCAGCCGCCGATTGATCTTACCCACTGACCCCTGACCACTATCGTGCACTATAGTCTTTCCACGTTACCCTTGTCAAACGTTTCATCGGAGTAGAGACCCTGAGACCCTTAACCCTCGAGATTGCACGCTGGCTCACCTCTGCAGAGGTGCAGCGGGCGCTGGGTGAATTGGCCGAGCGCGACTTGAGTGATCGGAACTTGATCGCGTTACTCACCGACCTGCGCCAGCGCTACACGGAGGAGCAGGCAGCCGCGCTGCTGGACCAGGCACGGCTGCGCCAGAGAGGGGTGGAGAAATTCGGTGACCTGGCACGGGAGATGCTGTTTACGGGAGAGGCGCTCGAACAGGCAAGCGGGCGGAACATCGCGCGTTATCGGGCGGTGCGCTACGCGCCCTTCGCCCGCATCGCCGACTTGGGCTGTGGCATCGGGGGGGATGCCCTGGCACTGAGCGAGCAATGCGACTGGCTGCTCGCGTTGGATCGGGATCCGATCCGGCTCCTATTTGCTGAGCACAACCTGCGGGTGGCAGGACGGGAGAGTGTGGTGCGCTTCGAGATGGCCGATTGGACGACCTTCCCGTTTGATGACAAGATGGAAGCGGCCTTTGCCGACCCGGCGAGGCGCGTCGAGGGGCAACGTGTCTTCTCGCTCCATGAGATCGAGCCTCCCCTCAATGCGATTCTGGACGTGCAGCGTCGGATACCGAATCTCGGTGTCAAGGTGATGCCGGGCGTGACAGACGAGGAGCTGCCAGCGGGCAGTGAGGTAGAGTTTATCTCCGAGGGGGGAACCTTGAAAGAGGCAGTGCTCTGGTTTGGCACGCTACAGCTGGGTGCGGATCGTGCTGCGACCGTGATCGAGGGCAAGGGGCAGGCCCACACGTTGACAAGTCGCGCTCCGTCGCCGCCTATCTCCGTGACGCCGCCGCGCGCTTACCTCTGGGAGCCGGACCCTGCCGTGATCCGTGCCACACTCGTGACCCATCTCGCACATCAGTTGGGGGCCGCGCAGATCGACGAGCAGATCGCCTACCTGACCGGCGACGGCTTGGCCGACACCCCGTTCGCGCGTGTCTGGCCGATCCTGGAGCATGCACCGTTCAATCTCAAAGAGCTGAACCGTCGCCTCCGTTCCCTGGAGGCCCATGTCCTCACCGTCAAGAAACGTGGCAGCCCCATCGAGCCCGAACGTTTCCGTCGTCGGTTGAAAAGCAGCGACGAAGGTCAGCCGGTAACGATCTTTGTGACGAAGCATCAGGAGCAGCCATGGATGATCATCTGTGGCGAGGAAATCAGAGAGTAGCTCGTTACCCGCAAGAGGAAATCTACCGTCGGAGTAAAAGATGGCAATTCTACAGACACTCCTGACGCTGCTCACCCGTGCGGCCGGGCGGATATTGAATACCGTCGTAGGGTGGGCCACGGAAATGGTTTTCGGGAAGATCCCGGAGGACCGCCAGATTTACCTCTCTCTTATCGCTATCGGATCCGTTGCCTGGATGGTGGCCGTGCTTGGCGTCATCTTCCCTGGCGTGGCGACCTTCCTGCTGACATTCATACCCCTGACCGAGTGGATCAACGAGCAGGTGGTGCGGCTCGCCATGATCGTCGCGGTGGCGCTCCTCCCCCTCCTTATCGGCTTCATCTCGCTGTACCTACAGGAGCCGGAGGAACGCCCGCCCAGCATCACCGCCAAGGCAAAGTCAGCCCTAACCGGCTACCCGTACACCCTCGGCCTTGCCCTTGCTTTCGTGATGATGCTCTTCTTTGCCCCTGTCTTGAAGATCCGAACGATGCTACGGGGCTGGAGCACGCAACACGTACCGATGCTCGTGGACTCCGAGGACTATATGGCGATGATCGGGGAGATCCAGGACGCCCTTCGTGCGGGTGGGTGGGAAACGTCGAATGATGAGCCCAGTTGGATGATACGCGTGCCGACCCAGGTGCTTGCCCATCTAACCGGCGGCGCGATCGAGAATCTCGTGGCAAGCGAACTGACGACGTTGAAGAGTGACACGCTCGAGGTGGTCTTGCACCCATCGGCCCTGCTCATTCGAGGCGAAGAGAACGACGTCATGCGCGCGCGGACGATCCTGGTCAAGCAGCTCGCCTTCTCCGATGCCCACATGACTTGGAGCAAAGAGGGGAATGACCTGGAAGAGCGTATGGAGGCA
>JALZCF010000675.1 GCA_030863245.1 Chloroflexota bacterium | reverse complement strand
GGGCGCCGGGGCGGGTGAATTTGATCGGGGAGCACACGGATTATAACGATGGGTTTGTGCTGCCGATGGCAATTGACCGGGCAGTGTGGATTGCGCTGCGGGCGCGAGAGGATAGGCGAGTGGTGCTGTACTCGCTGGATTTTGAGGAGGGGCTCGAGTTCTCGTTGGAGGGGCTGCAGCGCGGCGATGAGGAGTGGGGCGAGTATGTGAAGGGGGTGGCGTGGGCGCTCCAGGAGGCGGGGTATGAGTTGCGCGGTTGGGAGGGGGTGATGGCGGGAGATGTGCCGCGTGGAGCTGGGCTCTCCTCCTCGGCGGCGCTGGAGTTGGCCGTGGCGCGGGCTTTTGCTGCGGTGTCGGAGCTGCCGTGGGAGGAGGTGACCATGGCGCAGTTGGGCAAGAAGGCGGAGAATGAGTGGGTGGGGGTGAGTTGTGGCATCATGGATCAGTTGATCTCGGCAGCGGGCGAGGCGGACCATGCGTTGCTGATCGATTGCCGTTCGTTGGAGACGGAGGCGGTTCCGCTGCCACCCGGGACGGCTGTCGTGGTGCTGGACACGGCGACGCGGCGGGGACTGGTGAGTTCGGCCTACAACGAGCGGCGCGCGCAGTGCCAGGCGGCTGCCGAGTTTTTTGGGGTACCGGCGCTACGGGATGTGACGCTGGAACAATTCGAGGCGCATGCCGATGAGATGGAGGAGGTGACGCGCCGCCGGGCACGGCATGTCGTGAGTGAGAATGAGCGTACCCTGGCAGCGGCCGAGGCCATGCAGGCGGGAGATGCCGTGGCGTTAGGTCGATTGATGAATGCGAGCCACGCCAGCCTACGGGATGATTTTGAGGTGTCGAGTGATGCACTCAACACAATGGTAGAGTCTGCTCGCGCGGAAGACAGCTGTTATGGGGCGCGGATGACGGGTGCCGGCTTTGGGGGATGTGCCGTGGCGCTGGTAGAGGCCGAGGCAGTGGAAGCCTTTGCGGAGCGAGTTGCGGAGAGGTATCACGCCCGTACCGGCTTGGCGCCGAATGTCTACGTCTGCCATGCGTCGGATGGGGCAGAGGTGATAGAAAGTAGGTGAGATAATGAAGGTCTTTGTCGTCGGTGGCGCAGGCTATATTGGCAGCGTGACGGCAGCGGAATTGATCCGTGCCGGGCACGAGGTGGTCGTGCTGGACAACCTCTCGACGGGGCATCGAGAGGCGGTACCGGAGGGAGCCGAGTTTGAATATGTGGATCTGGCCGACATGGTCACGCTGGATGCCCTCTTTTCCACCTACAACCCCGACGGCGTGATGCACTTTGCGGCAGCGTCCCTGGTTGGCGAGTCGATGGAGAAGCCGGAAAAGTACTTCCGCCAGAACGTGTGCTATACGTTGAACCTGCTAGAGATGATGCTCGAGCATGGGGTAAACCGCATCGTCTTCAGTAGCACGGCCGCGGTGTATGGGATGCCAGAGGAAGTACCAATCCGGGAGGATGCGCCCACGCAGCCGATCAACCCCTATGGACGGTCGAAGCTGATGATCGAGCAGATGCTGGAGTGGTTCGATCAGATTCACGGGATACGATATGCGGTGCTGCGCTACTTCAACGCGGCGGGAGCGTCGGGCGCGCAGGGCGAGGCTCATGACTCGGAGACGCATCTGATCCCCATTATCATGCAGGTGGCGCTGGGACAGCGTGAGTCAATCAGTATCTTCGGCACGGACTATGACACGCCCGACGGAACCGCCATCCGCGACTATATTCATGTGGTCGATCTTGCTCAGGCGCATATCCTGGCATTGAAAGCGCTGGACGACGGCTCCCGCGTCTACAATCTGGGTAATGGAACGGGCTTTAGCGTGCGGGAGGTGATAGAGACAGCACGGGAGGTCACCGGGCACCCTATCCCAGCGATCGAGACCTCCCGTCGTGCGGGGGACCCACCGGTTCTTATCGCAAGTAGTGACAACATCCAAGAGGAATTAGGGTGGAAGCCGCGCTATCCTGCGCTGCACGATATTCTCGCCCATGCCTGGGAATGGCACCAGGCATATCCGGAGGGCTACGAGCGCTAGCTACTCGTCACCAATCAGGACCGCCCGCGCCGGGGCGCCGTCTGCGTTACGTACTTTTAGTGGTAAGCAGACCAGGTGATAATCGCCCGGCTCGACGCCAGAGAGGTTGATCCCTTCGAGGAGAATCACCTCCTCACGGAGCAGGATGTCGTGTGTGCGGAAGGTGTCGGTGAAGGGTGCAACGGAGAGATAGTCCACACCGACCAACTGGATGCCGTGCTCGACCAGCCACGCCGCACCACTGTGATCGACGGCAACGTAGTCCTCTTGGAAACGCGATTCCCCACGTTCCCAGAGGTCTGAGTTGCGGGTGCGTAAGAGAAGGCGGGTGGTCCCGACCGGGATGGAGAGCTGATCGAGGAGCGCCGAATCAATCATGTCTGCGTCCAGCGTGTGGACGACGTGGCAGGGTCCCATCAGATCGTTGAGGTCAAGCTGGTCCACGCCCGCGCCGCCGGGAACGAAGTGGGACGGCGCATCGACGTGGGTGCCAATGTGCACGGTGCTAGATAGGTGAGAGACAGTTGCCACGTCGCCCTTTGCCGTATCCGAAAGGCGCGTCAACTTGATGGCCGGGTCGTCTGGCCAGCAGGGCAATTCATTGCTAATGGGGAGAGAGATATCGTAGATGCGCATGGGCCT
>JALZCF010000611.1 GCA_030863245.1 Chloroflexota bacterium | reverse complement strand
CGTACTATGCAACATGCAACATGCAATATGCAACATGTACCATGCAACAGACTCTAATTCGATAGACTCGCCCCAATAGGATAAATATGCCAACTGTTAGTGAAGAATTGCCAAATGCCCCCGAGGTTATTCCGGTCGAGAGTGAGGAGCAGGTTGAGGAGGCGCGAGAGGCAGAAGGTGCGTTAGAAGAGGAATTGCGCCCTAAGGCGCCGGTGGCGGAGGTAGGGCCGCAGTCGGTGGCCTTTGTGTGGTCTGGTAGTCTTCCAGAGACTGCGATAGGGGAGGGTGTCTATTGGGTGGATCGTCTGCTGCGTGGATATCGTCTGCTAGAGGCGGCGGGTACGCTGCTGTGGCGGGAGGTGCAAGTGATCGAGGCAGACGAGGCCTTAGGCTCACTTGAAGCGCTCAATGCCTTCCATGATGAGGAGTACCTTCAGGCAGTGGCAGCTCTCAGCGAGGAGCAGGCAAGTAGGTGGTCCAATGAAGCCTTTGGTTTCTCAGAGAAGGGAACCCACGCGTTTCCGGGTATGGCAGACATTGCAGGCTGGTATGTAGCTGCGGCACGAAGCGCGATGCAGGTACTCTTGTCTGGGCAAGCGATGCGAGCCGTCTCGCTAGCGGGAGGACAACCTCACGCGCGGAGGGACCGGGCGGAGAGTGGGGATATCTTCAACGATGTCCTGCTGGCCCTACTGGACGCGCGTGCCGCCGGGCATAAGGTTGCTTTCCTGAATCTGGAGGCAGAGCACCCCATTGTCGTTGAGGAATGGTTCATCAACGATCCTGGAATGTTGATGATCTCGATGCACGAGGGACCCGACTTTCACTACCCAGGCACCGGCTTCGTGGAGGCGATGGGGGAGAGAGCGGGGCATGGCTTCAACGTGAACATTCCCCTGCCACCAGGAGCGGGCGATAGGGAGTATCGATGGGCATTCGAGCAGATCGTGCCGCCCCTGTTCGAGATTTTCGAGCCCGACATTGTCGTCCTGCTTGCCGGTAGTTCTACCCATTTTGCTGAACCTTTAGCCCACCTGCGGCTGACGTCAGCTGGCTATCAAGTGCTCATCGAGCGCATAAGTGTGCTTGCCCCACGTCTTGTGATGTTGGGAGGAGGGGGCTCCGATATGGACGTGTCGGCCCGGTTATGGGCGATTGCGCTTGGCGCGCTGACCGAGCGCCTTGCTGCCCTGCCGCGCAACCTGCCAGCTGATTACGCCTCTGAGTGGGGAGAGGGCTCTTTTCATGACGATCTGCTGCCAGCTCTTTCCTCTGAAATGCAGGCGTATGTTACAGAGAGAACGCGAAGAAGCGTCTTCCAGCTACAGCGTGCACTCTTCCCACTTTGGGGGTTACCTGTTTCGACAGAGGTGGCGGATAGTCTCGAAGAGGAAGCGATGCCATATCGTTTGTCTGACGGGTTGATGCAGGCGGCACCTCCTGCCCAACCATCGCGCGAGCTGGTTCGGCGACGAGGCGTGGAGGAAGTGCGTACCGAAGTGCGGGGCAGGGGGGCAAGCGGGGCGCCTCTTGAAGAGTCTGCAGAAGAGAGGTCCCGCAGCAAGCAGCGACGCGATCGCAGAGTACGCAAGAAGCGGGGCAGGGAAGAGAGTGGTCAAGGGGCAGAACGGCAGGCAGCTGCCCAGCACGAGGAGGGAAGCAAGTCTCGTAAGAAACGACGCCGCAAGCGACGAGGAGTGCAGAGCGATATTGAGTAACAATATTCCAGGCTGGTTAATGGATGGACTCATGGCGCTGATGCTAGCCGGAATAGGTATCGTTGTGGAGCGTCAAACGCAGGGTCGTTTGTTTACAGAAACCATTGTGTTATGGGTAGGAATTGGCAGTTTTGTGTTGTTGCGCTCGGGGGCCGTACTGGCACGTGCGGGTCGAACCCTGGGCTGCGGTTTCGTCTTCACCATCACCTGGCTGCTGCCATGTGCCGTTCTACTCTATATGATGACCAGCACCAACCTACAACGGGTGATGAGGGACAGTTTCCCGTTCTTTATCTACCTGGGGTTCGTTCTCATCTTTATCATGCTCGTCACTTTCGAACGATTACGCCTAGCAGACGAGGCGCGTCACAATATGATGAGCGACACGTAAGGCATTATCGATACCCTTGCGCTTGAATATTGAACAGATGGGAGTAGGTACCTCCCTGTGCCATGAGTTCCTCGTGGCTGCCCAACTCTGCAATGTGGCCCTCCTCGATGACGGCAATGCGGTCTGCCATGCGAACCGTGCTGAAGCGGTGAGAGATGAGAACGGCTATTTTCCCCTCGGTGAGCTCACGAAAGCGTTGGAAGATGAGATATTCCTGCTCGGCATCAAGTGCGGCGGTAGGCTCATCGAGAACGAGGATCTCGGCGTCGCGCATGAAGGCGCGACTGAGAGCCACCTTCTGCCACTCCCCACCACTGAGGTCATGACCATCTTTGAACCACTTGCCAAGTACGGTATCGTATCCCTCTGGCAAAGCAGATAACACGGTATCCGCTCCGCCCCGGCGTGCGGCTTCCTTGATACGTAGCTGATCGTCCAGGGCTTCCCATTGCCCCATCCCGACGTTCTCGTTTGCCGAGAGGTGGTAACGCACGAAGTCCTGGAAGATCACGCCGATCTTCTGGCGCCACTCAGCTAGGTCATACTCCCGCAGGTCCACGCCGTCAAGCAGAATCTGTCCTTCGGTGGGATCGTACAGGCGAGTAAGCAGTTTGATAAGAGTCGTCTTGCCTGCGCCGTTAGCGCCGACCAGAGCGAGCTTCTCGCCGGGCTGCAATGTCAGGTTTACGTGGCGCAGTGCCCAATCCTCGCGTCCAGGGTAGCGAAAGGAAACGTTGCGGAACTCGATCCCGTGACGGATGCGCTCCGGCATCGGATGGGGGTGTTTCGCCGGTACCATCTGGGGTTCGAGCCCGAGGAAGCTGAACAGATTACTCATGAAAAGGCTGTTCTCATAGAGGCTCGAGAGACCCAAGAAGATACCCTGAAACGTGCTCTGACTCTGGCGGAAGACACTCAGGTAGAGCGTCATGTCGCCGAGGGTGATGGCACCACTAATGGTCCGGAAGATAATCCAGGCGTAGGAGAAGTAGTAACTCAACGTTGCGAGTAGCCCCCACCCGAGGCTTGCCAGGCTGCGTCGCCGCGCGAGTGCCTCATCCTCCCGAAAGAACTTGGTAAAGAGCTGGCGATAGCGCCCCAGAATGGGTTCGCCCACACCGAAGAGCTTGATCTCTTTGACGTAGCTATCCACCGTCAGCAGATGCTCGAAGTAAGTCATCTTGCGTCGCTCCGGAGCGCGCCACGACAACATACGGAAGTTTAGGTGGGCGTACTTATTCTGGGCGACGAAGCTCGGGATGGTCGCGCCGAAGAGGATCACAGTCAGCCAGGGGCTGAAGCGGATCAGGAGGAGGGCGAAGGAGAGAAGCGTGATGATGCCCTGGAGCAGGCTGAAGGTTTGCGTGACGATGCGTAGCGCCCTCCAGTCGGCTTCCTTCCGCGCGTTCTGTAACTTGTCGTAAAAGTCAGCGTCTTCGAAGTAGCTCAGGTCAAGCGCCAATGCCTTGCGGATGATGAGCGTGTTGATGTGCAGGTTGAGTTGGGAGTTGAGTATATGCTCTGCGAGTGAACGTACCTGGCTGCTTACACTTCCCATGAAGATCAGTACAAACTCCAGGCCGAGTAGAGGTAGCATGGCGCGAAGACCAATCCAAGCGTCACTGCTTGCCTGGATAAGCTCTACTACCCGGTCAACAATGAGTTTGCCCACCCATGCTTGGGCGGGCGGAAGCAATGCGCTGATCAAGGTTAGCACCAACATCACGATGGTCATGTTCCGGCTTGCTGCCCAGACAAGCCGGAACGCATCAGGGATGTTGCCGTAAGCGTCGATCCAGCGCTGGACGCGCTCGCGCCAGCCTGGCCTCGGCTCGAGACTTGCTATCTTCGGTCCACTTCCATTACTCGAAGCCATCAACCACTCCTCTTATCGCTCTCTTGATCCTGTATGATACCCTGCTACCACGACAGAGCCAACGGTCAAACGCATAGTGAGCGACCTGGACATTCGGGTAGGGAAGGCAGAGAAAGGCTAATATGGCGGAACGTGTCCTACAACAGGGGAGATGGTAGAATGCCTCGAGGCCGACTCGATGAACAAAGGAGAATCACTTGATTGTCAGCTTGGGTGATGCGGTTGTGGATCTGGTCGCGGTTGGCCTGGACTCGCTGCCGCAATGGGGCGAGGATCGGGAGGCGAGCTCGATCGAGACGCAGCTCGGCGGCTCGGCACTGCATGTGGCAACGAATCTGGCTGCGCTGGGCAACGAGGTGGGACTGCTGGCCGGAGTTGGCCGGGATCAATGGGGACGGTTTCTCGTCCAGGGTGCACGGGACGCGGGCGTGCTGGTAAGCGGCGTCAAAGAGCTAGACGTGCCAACAGCTGTAACGATGGTGCTGTCTGGCCGCGACGATCGTGCCTTCGTCTCGACCTACGGTGCCACTGCGGCTTACTCGCGGGATGACCTGGATCGGGAAGTGCTTGAACGGGCCGCCCACCTGCACGTCACCGGCATCTGGCAGAGTCGCACCCTCCAGCCCCACCTCGTTGACCTACTTCGAACGCTACGTACCCGCGGCGTCACTGTTTCCCTTGATACCCAATATGACCCCGAGTCGCGTTGGGCGGGCCCACTGCTTGACCTGCTGGAGGTCGTGGACCTCTTTCTGCCACATGAGGTGGAAGCAACGGGTATCTCCGGCAAGGAGAGGCCCGAGGAGGCGCTCGCCTGGCTAGGCGAGCATGTGCCACTCGTCGCGATGAAGCGCGGCGCGGCCGGTGCCATGGTGCAGCACGGTGAGGAATTATATGTCATGGGTGCGTTCGCCGTGCAGGTCGTTGACACGACGGGTGCAGGTGATGCCTTTGCTGCTGGCTTCCTCCATGGCTGGCTTCAGGGCTGGCCTATCGAGCGAACGCTCCGCTTCGCCAACGCCACAGGGGCGCTCGCTGTCACACGCGTGGGCGCTAGCGAGGATCCGCCGACGGAGGAGGAAGTGATGGATTTCATCGAGCAGCAGCGCTAGATTGCCACAAAGATTGCTCACTCACTTGGGATCACCTCGTCCTCATAGGGGTGTGTCTCCGTCACCACCTCAATCTCGCCGATCAGTTCACCGCCGCTTTCCTCGACCACGCGCTCACAGAAGTATACCCACATACTGGTCTGTGCTTCCTTGAGGAACCAAAGCTTTTGATAGGTAAACTCAATCAGGTCGTCATGACTGCGTGCCCAAGAGAGAATCTCGAAGCGCAGTGCGTCCGCCCGTGTAGGATGGGGCATGAGGCGGAAGCGGATCTCGCCTGCCTCGAAGTGGCCGTCTAACGTGAGCAAGCTGAAGGAGGTCGGATCCACATCGATGACCCGTACTGGGGCATAGAGAGGGCCAGGAACGCGGATCTCGTACTCGTTGCCCACATGCATGTACTCCTCCTCACCCTTGATCTTGACGAAGCGAGCCATCTCGACGGGGCAGAAATCATTGGGCTGGCACTGCATACGCTCCATCAGTACCTTCGGGGCAACCTGAGGATTGGCGATGTCCGCCCGATAGCGGCGATGGATGACCGGCCCCGTGCCATCCCCGATCATCTGGGCCGGGAGCGTGCCATTGAGTGCCTCTTCAGGCACGCTCTTGGGTTGCTCATCGTCGATGGGCTGCGAGGTTGTCCATTCCCGGATCGGCATCTTGTAGCGAATCCTCAACCAACGTACGACGGGCCAGAGCAGTAGCAGGCCGAGGAGCACGAAGGCTACCCGCACGACAAGCGGCAACGGTCGGGCGCGCCGCGTCAAGGGTGCAAGAAGGGGGCGTAACTTCCAGCCCAACCAGACAAGGATGGGACTGCCAGGGGCGGCAACCATCAGGTCAAGGAGACTCTGTGGCAACCCTCGTACCAAGGCTGGCCACCCATCGGTTAGGGCGGCAGCCAGATGAGGGAGACGATCGACGCCTCCCCTCACAATGCCCGTACTCCCCTGTGCGAAGAGTGCCGTGAGTGCTTGGTGTAGCGCAGGCGCGCTGGTGATCATGTTGTAGAAGGCCACTCGCCCCTCACTGTCAATTATATAGGTGGGGTCGGAGAGGCCGCCGTAGACCTGGTGGGTAGTGCCAGCTAAGTCGTCCACTAGCACGGGCCAGGGAATATCCTCGCGCTCCTTGTACCGTTTCCCGTCGCGCATCTTTTGCTCGAAGGAACGGTAGGGGGGTACCTGAGGTCCAGGGTGTGCCTGCCGGACAAGAATGTCGAGGAAGTGCATTTTATCTCCCCATTCCTCATACAATTCTCTCAGCGGCTCGACCGCAGCGATGGCAACCGGCGAGGTGAAGGAACCGAAGTGGAGGAGCACCGGCTTGCCGCGTAGGTCGCTCAACCGGATCGTGCCCCCCTCCACACTCGGAAGTTCCCAATCCGGCGCAAGTTGACCCGGTTTCAGGCCACCGCTCGTTAGAACCTGCCGTGCCTCGAATAGAACATGCTGAGGACCAAAGTGCTCGAAGTTATACTCATCAACGCCCCAGGGGCTCTCCATCCTGGCGAACTGCTCGTCAACTGTCAGATCTGGCATATTGTCTTTCCTTTGTCTATCGTTCGCACGGGAAAAGCAAAGGGCGTGCCAGAGCAACCCAGTGGTGGGTGGTGTGGGGAGGGGAGTGATGATAGGGCGAAAACTGGCTGCGCTAGTACCACCTGGCAATTGAGGACGTCAGAGAGGGAACTCGTCCAAAACAAAAAGCCGAGGTTAATACCTCGGCTTTTTGAGAGCGGGTAGCGGGAATCGAACCCGCCTAGCCAGCTTGGAAGGCTGGAGCATTACCACTATGCTATACCCGCCTGAGTCGGGGCGACGGGATTCGAACCCATGACCTCTTGCTCCCAAAGCAAGCGCGCTACCGGACTGCGCTACGCCCCGAACAACGAACGATATTGTAGCACAGTCGAGGATAAATGCAAGATTTGTGGCGGATTGCGACAAGCGTGATGTGCATTAGGAACGCGTCAGGAGGTCGCGGGCGTGGTACAGGTTTTGCTCCACAACCTGTGGTGCAGAGAATCGAGAAAGGAGTACTTCCATGGCCGGAGAATCGAAGCGGACGACAGACCATGAGACGATCAAGAAGTGGGTCGAGGAACGTGGTGGCTATCCTGCCACAGTGAAGGACACAGGGAGTGAGGAGGACCCGGGGATCCTGCGCATTGACTTTCCGGGCTACAGCGGCGAGGACTCGCTGGAACGAATTTCCTGGGATGCATTCTTTGAGGCATTCGAGGAGAACAACCTGGCGTTCCTCTATCAAGATGAGACACGGGAAGGGGAGACGAGTCGCTTCTTCAAGTTCGTCAGCCGAGAAGAGGACGAGTAGCGCTTCATTAGACAAAGGAGTTGTAGATGGCTAACGCAGTTGGCCACAAGGTCTGGGCTATTGCCGAAGGGTATATCCCGGGGTGGAGTAACGGACCAGAACCGGAGATGGTCAGCCACGAGGCGATTTGCATCTTGAATACATCGGATCAGGATGCAAACGTTGAGATCAAGATCTACTTCAGTGATCGGGAGCCAGCCGGACCCTACAAGGTTACTGTTCCAGCACGGCGCACGAAGCACGTGGACCTGAATAAGCTGAACGATCCGGAACCGATTCCCACAGCGACAGATTACGCCAGTACTGTGCAATCAGACGTACCCATCGTCGTGCAATATACCCGACTGGACTCCCGTCAGGCCGAGAATGCTATTTTCTCGACGATAGCCTATCCTGTGAGTTAATACCGCCGCAGAAACGCCGCTTGCCTACTCCTACAGCCAGCGGCATTTGGTTGATCGCTTCGTCGCCTTTGGTCACGTGTTCGAGCTCAGTTCGTTCTGTACCCACTCCCGGACCTGAGCCTCGATCTCGTCACGGACCCGACGGGACCTAACTCGCCTGCTTAGCCAAAGCGTCCCGTGATGTAATCTTCCGTGCGCTGGTCCACCGGCCTGGTAAAGATGGCATCTGTCTCGTCGAACTCGATGACTGTGCCAGCCTCACGGTCTTCGGTAAGCATCATCATCGCCGTGTAGTCGCTGACCCGTGCTGCCTGCTGCATGTTGTGGGTGACGATCAGGATGGTGTAACTTTCCCGTAGTTCCCGCATCAGTTCCTCGATCTTGAGGGTGGCAATAGGGTCAAGGGCCGAGGCGGGCTCGTCCATCAGGATCACTTCCGGTTCGGTTGCGATCGCACGTGCGATGCAGAGACGCTGCTGCTGCCCACCGCTAAGTGCCAGGCCACTCTTCTTCAGATCATCCTTCACCTCGTCCCATAGTGCCGCTTGACGCAGGCTTTTCTCAACCAACTCATCCATGTTTCCCTTGTAGCCATTGATCCGCGCGCCCCATGCGACGTTCTCGTGGATCGACTTCGGAAAGGGGTTCGGCTTCTGGAAGACCATGCCGATGCGGCGACGCACCTCCACCGGGTCTACCCGCGACGCGTACAGGTTATGGCCGCGATATAGCACCTCCCCGTCAATGCGCACGTTCGGAATCAGGTCGTTCATCCGGTTGAAGCAACGCAGAAGAGTCGACTTGCCGCAACCCGAAGGACCAATCAGGGCGGTAATCTTGTTATATGGCACCTCAAGCGTGACATCGCGTAGCGCTTCGTTGTTGCCGTACCAGAGGCTTAGGTGGCGCGCCACCATCACCGGCGCTTTCACCTCGCGAGGGCGGACGTTTTGGGGTGGGGGGACAGTCAGGATCTCCATAGATAAATTCTCGTTATAATTCCCTACTATAGCGATTCCGTAGCAATATTGCTGTCGCGTTTAACGTTAGCAGGAGTGCCAACAGAACAATAATGGCGGCAGCGGCGATGTTACGGAACTCATCCTGGGGGCGTGAGGTCCAGTTATAGATCTGGATCGGCAGGACGGTGAAGTTGGAGAAAGGGCCTTCCGGATCGGAAACGATGAAGGTGGAAGCTCCGACGACGATAAGCGGTGCCGTCTCGCCAATCGCACGGCTCAAGGCAAGGATAGTTCCGGTGAGAATGCTGGGCAGGGCAACGGGCAGCACGTGGTGCCAGATTGTCTGCCACTTGGTTGCGCCCAAACCATAGCTGGCGAGACGCAACGAGTTTGGCACGGCGCGAATTGCCTCCTGGGCACTGATAATAATGATGGGTAAGACCAGGAGAGCCATCGTCAGTGAAGCGGCGAGAATGGTACGGCCGTTGTTGCCCTCTATCCCAAACATGGCGCCACTGGTGAGTGGTTCCAGCGCCCGCACAAAGATAGCGAGGCCGAGCATCCCGTAAATGATGGACGGCACGCCGGCCAGATTGTTGATGTTGGCCTGGATGACGCGGTTGATGGCGTTATCGGTCGCGTACTCCTCAAGGTAGATGGCCGCGCCGACGCCGATCGGCACCGCCACCAACATGGTAATGGCGACCATCCAGAGGGATCCAAGGATAGCAGTGCGAACTCCTGCCTCCCAGGCGGTACTAGACATGGGCTCCACAAGGAAGTCGTCGTCGAGCCAGGAGGTCCAGCGGAGACGCGCATCCGGATACGCTTCGGCCACTACCTGCTCGATCTCGCTACGGTTGAAGATCGACTCGGTAAGGGGCCATGTCTCGAGCACCTCCTCGGACACGACGCGTTCCAGCACCAGTTCGAGGACGTCGCTCCTGCTGCGCTCCTCGAAGGGCACCTCACGCTCGAAGCGACGGAAGAGTCCTTCAGAGACGTTCTCCCGGAGGATCGCCACCAACTCGTTCTTGGGAAGTTCCTCCAGGGGACGATCGGCAAGCTCGGAGGGAGGAATCTCGTACTGCACCGCGATCAGGCCAGCCGCTTCGTTCGAGATGTTGAAGAGCAGGAGGGTCAGAGCGATCATGGCGATGACCGTGGAAGAGAAGAAGAGCCATTTGCCCATCGTCCCGCGTTGCTGGCGTTGGTCAACGTTAGACTCGAAATCGGGACTGTGGGTGTCGTCCAGAAAGTCGTTGGCTGCAGCCATTATTCGTACACCTCCCGGAAGTGCCTGACGACGTAACGGCTGAGGATGTTCAGCGTCAGCGTCATGATGAAGAGGGTCATGCCGATTGCGAAGATGCTGTTGTAGTCGATCGTGTTATAACTCAGGTCCCCGCCACTGATACGGGCGATGTGCCCCGTCATCGTCTCGGCTGCTTCAAAAGGATTGAAGGTAAAGCTGGGGCCGGCTCCCGCGGCGATAGCGACGATCATGGTCTCACCAATCGCACGGGAGACGGCAAGGATGACCGCGGCAATGATTCCGGAGAGGGCAGCAGGCAACACCACCTGCGTGGCGGTCTCCAGTTTGGTTGCCCCTAGACCGTATGCCGCCTCGCGTAGAGCACGTGGTACCGCACTCAATGCGTCCTCACTCAACGAGGAGATCAGGGGCAGGATCATGATGCCCACCACCAGACCGGCCGATGCCATGTTGTAGATCTCTACCGTATCTCGCCCGAAGACAGCACGCAGCACCGGGGTCATGAAGGTCAGCGCGAAGTAACCGTAGACC
The DNA here is from genome assembly GCA_030863245.1 of Chloroflexota bacterium. Classification (GTDB taxonomy): domain Bacteria; phylum Chloroflexota; class Anaerolineae; order Ardenticatenales; family Ardenticatenaceae; genus JALZCF01. The sequence continues at coordinate 9,604 of JALZCF010000611.1, read as the reverse complement.
ACCGTCGGAATCCCCGCCAGGATCTCCAGAATTGGTTTGAGGATGCCGCGCACGCGTGGGGAGGCATACTCGCTAAGAAAGATAGCCGCGCTGAGGCCGAGTGGGATAGCTACCATCATCGCGATTGTGCTAACGATGAGCGTGGAGAGAAGGAGGGGCCAAATACCGAACAACTCGATGGCAGGCTGCCAGCGTGTACCGGTAAGGAACGCGGTAAGACTCACCTCCGGACTACCAAAGAAAAGCCACGATTCCCGACCTAACACGACGACGATCCCTACGGTCGTGAAGATCGAGAGCAGACCACACAGGAAGAGAAAACCTTGGATCAGATTCTCGCCAAGACGCGGCTTCCTGTGGAATGTGTGCCTCTCAGCAACGATGATTTCAGTCATTACGCTTGTCGGTTCAAAGGAGGCATCTTTCGCCATACTTGCCTTTCTTGATGAGTCACCACCTCATGTTTCGTCACGTAACGTTGTAATCACTTATCAATGTCAACAGTGGCACACGGGAAGAGATAACGCTCTTCCCGTATGCCGCTCACCTGGCAATCCGTCTTGCTCCGCCATTACGGGGCGGAGCTTCTTAGTTGGTGGCGGGTTCCGTCTCCTGTCCAACCACCTCGCCATCCAAGGCATCTGCTAGGAGTGCACGGGCATCCTCAAGCGCCACCTCACTGGCCGGAAAGTAGCCAACATCGTCAATGACATCGTTGACGTTCATCAGGTAGTAGTTGATGAAGGCCGCAACCTGCGGTTCCTCGGCTATAATGCTGGGCGCGGAGTAGATGAAGAGCGGGCGAGAGAGAGGGTACTCGCCGCTTTCGGCCGCTTCTGCGGTGGGCTCGATCCCCTCGATGTTGACGATGCGCAAGGCATCCTCGTTCTCGAGATAGTAGGCGTAGCCAAAGTAGCCGATGGCGTAGGGGCTCGCTTGCACCCCCTGTACGAGCACGTTGTCGTCCTCACTGAACTGAATATTCTCGGCGGAGAGGATCGGCTCCTCACTCTCGTCGAAGACTACCTCGACAAAGTAGTCGAAGGTGCCACTGTCGGTGCCGGGCGAGTAGAGCTGAATCTCCTCCTCGGGCCATTCTGGGTTTATGTCTGCCCATGTTTCAGCCTCGCCCGAGAAGATCTGTGCTAGCTGCTCCAGCGTCAGATTATCCACGAAATCGTTCTCCTCGCTGACGGCGATTGCCAGCGCATCCGTTCCCACGCGGAACTCGAGGGGCACCCGGTCGTTCTCAATACAGGCCTCGGTCTCTTCCGCATTGATAGGGCGGGAAGCGTTAGCGATGTCCGTCTCCGCGTTGACACAGAAGCGCTCAAAGCCTGCGCCCGAACCGATGCTGGCGATAGGTATATCACCACTGAAGCCCTCGTCAATGAAGCGCTCGGCAATTGCCTCCGTGAGCGGGAAGACGGTCGAACTCCCGGCGATGTTGATCTCACCTTCTACCTCGAAGGGATCGACCTCGGGCAGTTCGCCCCCGGCCATCTCAGCTTCCTCTTCGGCAACTGCTTCTTCCTCCTCGATGACCTCGTCGACAGCAGGCTCCTCTACTTCTTCAACCACCTCAGTCTCGGCGTCGCCAGCACAGGCGGCGAGCAATAGTGCTACTACCAGAACCAGCGTGACGAAGATAGTGTGGTGCTGCACTATTCGACTTGGTTGCATATCTCTCTCCTCATATATGTAACAAACAGGTATTCCAGATTGTTTGAAGCATTCACTCTCCGCCGGCTTGAATGATGCCGTGGATATTGATATCACTTTCACCCTGATACTGTTGTACCACGCGAGAGTTAAAGAGGATTTAAGGACATGTTAAGAAATGTTAAAACCCGTGCCCCTGCTCATTTCCAGGCAAGTGGAACAGGGAATGCCCAGACCCCTTCATTTGATCACGAATAGCAGAGAGATGTAAAGATCAGATTGGCGAAGGGATGATGACTCTTAATCTCTCGAAATACTCGAGGCATCATGCTTGCATTACACTTGCCTATTGGGGAAGATGTAGAGGAGTGAGGCAGAAAGGGTGTGGAATGGATGTAGGTGACGTGGATATGGACAGGGAATCAAATCGGAAGAAGTGGCGGGTTGCTTTCTTTGCTTTCCTCGTTCTGGTGCTGGTACTCTCCGTACTTGCTTACAACCGCATTATCCCAGTGAATGTGAGGTGGATTCCCTATTACGACAAGATCGGTCACTTCATCCTGTTGGGACTGGCGTCTTACCTGGGCTATCGTGCGACCGGCAGGCGCCATCTGGTCTATTTCGGGGTGCACGTGCCCAGCGCGCCTATGCTAGTCATGCTTCTGTCGCTCGCTGATGAGGGGTTACAAGCGGTTACCCCTTACCGCAATTTCAGTGTGCTCGATCTCGCTGCCAACTTAGGTGGCGTCCTCTTTTTCTACTGGATCGATCGGATATGGCTTGACGAGTCACGTTGAAGTCGCCGGTTCGGCGTCGGCAATATCGTGGAGATTGTGTATAATATTGGACACAACACGTCCATCTCTGAGCCGAGGAAGGCCGCCATGGAAAAGACCATCCAGCGAACCGATGAGGCAAAACAGGGGGAGCAGCCGTTCCGCATCCTGTTGCCACTGGATCGCGAGCCGTACCGACCTGGTCTGTTACACTTCGCACACCTCCTAGCGAATGCGCTCCATGGCGAGATCATAGCCCTTCACGTCATCACTCCAGAAGAGTCGGAGGAGTCGGAAGAGGAGGAATGGCTTCCTCCTACTGCCTATATCGACCTACCGGACAGGGTAGCCCATCAGCTCTTAACTCAACACGCCGAAACGGTCGCCGACGGTATCCTCGTGGCGGCGAAAGAGCATGCATGCAATCTGATCCTACTCAGCTGGCAGGGTCACGGAGAAAGCTTACGGGACAAACTGCGCCGCATCCTCGACCCAGTGATCGAGCAAGCACCATGTGATGTCGCGGTTCTGAAGGGGGACATACCAGCTGGAGACGACCTATCCATCACACGTATTCTCGTGCCAACTGGCGGTGGCCCCCACGCCACCGGCTCGACCCAGTTGGCGTTTGCGCTGGCCCAACTCTACGAGGGGTATATCACACTTCTCACCATCATCTCCGAAGATGCCTCGTCCGCAGAGGAGGATAAGGCGCGCCAGAGGCTCAAGCAGCTCGCCGAGGGTGCAGAGATTGAGGAGGGGGCCGGGTCGGTGGTCGAGCAGCGGGTGATCCGTGCGAAGGAGGTCGAGGCGACTATCGTTGATGTGGCTGAGGCATACGATCTGGTCTTTCTCGGTGCGCCGACCGATAGCATTATGGATCGCCTCCTGCTCGGCTCGACAACCGAGCGATTGGCCACCGAAATCGCTGGGCCCGTCGTCGTCGTCAAACGCTATCGTGGACAGGCACAGATCTGGTTGAGCCGATTTTGGCGCAAAGTTGATCGCTTTCTACCCCACCTATCCAAGAAGGAGCGGCTCGATGTCTACAAGGCCATCCGCCGCGGTGCCCGCGGCACGATCGACTATTATTTGTTGATGGTGCTCTCCGCGGTGATTGCCACGATGGGACTGCTACTCAATAGCGGCGCGGTCATTATCGGAGCCATGCTGGTCGCGCCGCTGATGAGTCCCATCTTGGCGCTAGGGCTAGGTACTGTTCTGGGCGACACCCGGATGCTCAAAGTGTCGGCATGGAGTACTGCCTGGGGAGTTCTCCTGGCTGTCGCTGTGTCCGCCCTTCTCGCATGGATCGCGCCGCTCGCGCTCTTTACCACCGAGGTCGAGTCGCGCACGAGTCCGAACCTCTTCGATTTGAGTGTAGCCCTGGCGGCAGGTTTGGCAGGCGCTTACGCGATGTCCCGATCGCGGTTAGCCGCAGCCCTACCGGGTGTTGCCATTGCCGCTGCCCTCGTTCCACCTATTAGCGTGGTCGGTATCACGCTGGCCACCGCACGCTGGCAGGCCGCAAGCGGAGCAGCTCTCCTCTTCGGGACCAACCTGATTGCTGTCACCCTTGCCGCTGGGGTGATTTTCCTCCTACTTGGCTTCCGACCACACGAGGAGGAACGGGAGCGACATACCCTGCAGCGAGGTGCATTTATCGTGATCCTGGTGCTGCTCTTCGTCGTCAGCCTCCCACTCGCGAGTAGCCTGGAACGGGAAGTGCATAATGTCACATTGGACCGCACGCTCAGCCAGTCACTGGACACGGTGCTTGGCCAGTTCCCCACCATCTCGCTCTCCTCCTTCGAGTGGACCGCGCCACCTGAGAAGCCGCTCAATGTCTACGTAGAGGTCTTCACGAGCGGGGAACTCACAGGGGAGATCTTCGAAACCATCCAGGAGGGGGTGCGTAACGCCGTCGGCCGCGAGATCAGCTTGCAGCTGGTCGCGATTCAGACCATTGACCCGCTTGCTCAGAGGGGAGCAGCGCCACCCGCCCCGACGCCTGGTACCGTTGGGACGCTCCGCACACCGACGGAAGCCGCCCTCGCGGCCGCTGGTGGTGAGGAGCTTGGAGGGAGCGTCACGATCGTCGCTTCCTGGGACGGGCAAGAGCAGCGCGCCTTTCTAGCGATGATGCAGCCATTCCGGGAAGCCACTGGGACATCAGTTTTGTACGAGCGGGCACGCGATCTCGACGAGGTGCTCGCCCGGCGCGTCAGTGCCGATCTTGCTCCCGATCTGGCCGGCTTACCTGGCCCCGGCGGGATGGAAGAGCTTGCGCGAGACGGGCACTTGGTTGACTTAAGCGAGATCGTAGAGCAGGAGAGGCTGGAAGCCCAGTACGCGGATCACTGGCTGGAATTGGGCACCGTGGATGGTACGCTCGTGGGCATCTTCATGCGCGCGGCGGTGAAAGGCTTGATCTGGTATCGCCCGGCCGTATGGGAAGAGGAGGGATTCGAGATTCCTGAAAGCTGGGAGGAATTGATGGAACTGTCCGAGCAGATGGCAGAAACAGAAATATCTCCCTGGTGCATCGGATTACAGAGCGGCCCGGCAAGTGGTTGGCCCGGCACGGACTGGATCGAGAACATCCTATTGCGCCAGGCTGGCCCCGAGACCTACACCGAATGGTACCAGGGCGATATTGAGTGGACATCCGACCCCATCCGCAGGGCATGGGAAGAGTGGGGAACGATCATCTCGCGCTCGTCGGAGATGGTATTTGGTGGACGTTCCTTCATGCAGAAGGTGGATTTCTCGGGGGCCGGGGAGCATCTCTTCACGGACCCCCCAGGTTGCTATATGCACCAGCAGGCGAGTTTCATCAGCGGGTTCTATCAGGAAAGCTTTCCGGAACTCGAGCCGGGGGAGGATTATGATTTCTTCCTTTTCCCGCCTTTCGATACCGGCGCCGTTAAGAAAGTAGAAGTCGCGGGCGATCTCATCGGGATGTTCAACGATACCCCCCAAGCGCGCGCGCTCATTCGGTACCTGCTCACGCCTGAGGCACAGGCGATATGGGTCAACATGGGCGGTGCGATCTCACCTAATAATGAGGTACCGCTGGAGAGCTATCCCAATCCGATAGGTCGCCATGCAGCGGAGCTGCTTAGGGAGGTCAACGTCGTACGCTTCGATGCCTCCGACCAGATGCCCCCCATCATGCAGCAGACTTTCAACGAGGCCATTCTCGACTTCGTCGAAAATCCCGATGCCCTCGATACCATTTTGGAAGACTTGGATGCCGTCCGGCGCGCGGAGTACCCTAACGAGTGAGGGGAGGAACACACTTCGCTACGGTTAGAGTTGGGGCGCAAGCATGAGGAAGAGAATGGTGCTCTGTAGCAGGAGGATTCGGAAGCCCGTTGAGAAGGTACTCACGCATGCGGTAACTCTGGCTCGTGAACGAGGCGATTGTTACCCTTCGCCAGCGGTTACGAGGATAAAGAGCAAATCATTGACGTTCGTATTGGTCGGTCCACTGCGCAACAGATCCCCGACGGCGTCGAGAAGCGGATAGGCATCGTGGCGCGCCAGGTGATCCATCGCGTCGAATCCTTTCTTGTTCGCGCGCTCCATGGTGCTGCCATCCACAACGGCCCCAGCGCTATCCGTGGGTCCATCGGTGCCATCCGTGGCCAGCGCTCCAATAGTGATACCCGCCTGTCCCGCGAGGGCAACGGCTGCTGCTAATGCCAGCTCCTGGTTGCGTCCACCCTTTCCGAATGGGGAATGGGGAATGGGGAATGGGGAATGGTCAGGCTGGAGTGTTACCGTTGTTTCTCCGCCGAGGATGAGGCAGGCAGGTGGTGCGACGGGGCGATCATGGGCCTGTACCTCGCGACCGAGTGCCGCGGCGACTTTGGCCACCTCACGGGCTTCGCCCTCAAGGAATGTTGTCAATATGGTGCTCCCGTAGCCGCGTGCAGTTGCTTCCTGCTGGGCGGCTTCGGCGGCCTGTATGTTATCGCCAACGATGACGACTTCCACACGGTCAAAGATAGGGTCTCCTGGCTTCGGCGTCTCCGGTAGCTCGCCTGCCACACCGCGGCGGATACGTTCTGTGACGACCGCCGGCAGCTCTTTCTCCAATCGGTACCGTCCAATAATATCATTGACCTGCGACCACATCGAACGGTCCGGGACGGTGGGGCCGCTGGCGATGACGTCCAGCGGCGAGCCTACCACGTCGGAAAGGACAAGTGTAACAAGAGCGGCTGGCGTGGCCGCGCGGGCGAGTTGTCCCCCCTTGACACGGGAGAGGTGCTTGCGCACCGCGTTCATCTCATTAATCGTGGCGCCACTCGCGAGGAGTGCCGCCGTGGTGGCCTGAAGATTTTCGAGCGTTAGCGGCTCGGATAGAGCCTCTAGTAATGCGGAACCGCCTCCCGAGATCAGGCAGAGGATGAGATCCCGCTCCGTTGCCTGCTCGGCTATCTCCAGAATGGCGGCACCCGCCGCGAGTCCCGCCGCATCCGGCACCGGATGTGCTGCCTCACGCAGCTCCACCTTCTTGACCGGCGCGAGGTGGGCGTACTTGACGACGACCAATCCCCCTATCAGCCACTCTCCTATCACTGCCTCTACCGCCTGGGCCATCGGCGCACCAGCCTTGCCTGCTCCGATAACCCACACCCGCTCGAACTGTGTCAGGTCATAGGGCCGATCGCCCACACGCAGGATATCTCCCTCACGATGCAGAACGCGGCGCACTGCGCTATAGGGATCGATGGCGTCCAGCGCAGCCTGCATGATGGCAAGTAGATCGTAGCGGGTAGGAGTGAGGTGGGTTACGGTAAGAGACATGGTCCCTCTCGACGTGGACGGCAGCGTCACGGCGGCAGCTTCGTGATCGTCAAATGCGAACTACACGTAGTAGTTGCCTGTCAGCTCTTGGATGACTTGTGGCCCACCTGGCTGGTTCAGGACCTCCCTGAGTAGCTCGTCTGCCGCCTCCTGCACCGCCGAATCCTGATCGGCCTCGTTGGCCTCTACCGCTTGTTGCAGGGCAGAGCGTCGCTCAGTGGAATCAGATTTAAGTTCCAGGCGTTCCAGCGCCTCCATCAGATCGCTCTCCTCCCCATACTTCTCTTCGAGGAGGGATTTGAGCGTGATATAGTTATCCCGTACCGATAACTCCCCTACCCTCGCAACGCCTAGCGTTGCATCGATCGCGTTGGCGGCGATGAGAGCCGCTGAAACAGTATCCATTTACCCCTCCCTTGTTTGATGGCAGATGGTAGGCGGTAGGTGGTAGATGGGGAACGGCAGTAGTCAGTGGTCAGTGGTCAGTGATCAGTGGGTAGCAGGAGCCGGTGGCTGGCAGTGTGACCCAGCCAACCCCTAAGGGACGAAAAACACCAAGCCGTCACGCATCCCCTTCGTGACTCCTTTGTGTCCTTCATGTCTTCGTGGGAAAACCGTTAGCCGTGACACCCCCACACCTACTCCGTTCCCCCCGCCTGCGTTCCGCTCTCCGCTCCCCGCTTCCCGGCCGTTACACTCCCACACCCCTACAATCCGTTCCCAATCTACCATTCTACTACCTACCACAAGGCCACAAATGAGCCTAGTCGTGCTTTAGATGATAACGTATCTCCGGTGTTTCGCAACGCAGCACCTTGTTAGGGCGGCACGGTATGGGCATAATGCGTGCTAGGAAAAATCGGAAAGGGTTCGTATTATCTGTGAGAGAGAATCGGCATGCATAACCATGGTCCACACTTGCACGATGGGCTGCGTCATACGGTTGGACGTGAGACGTTGAGGCCGTTGGCGATTGCCCTGATCATCACCTCTGTTTTCCTCGTTATCGAGGTGATCGGTGGCCTTCTCACCAACTCGCTGGCGCTGTTGGCGGATGCGGGTCACATGCTCACGGATGTCGCCGCTCTAGGGCTTTCCTTGTTCGCGACTTGGCTCGCGCGTCGGCCCGCTACTCCGCGACGATCGTTCGGGTACCAGCGGGCGGAGGTGCTGGCCGCCCTGGTGAACGCGGCGACCCTCGTCGCCATCTCCTTTTACATCTTCTGGGAGGCGCTCCAACGGTTCGGCGCGCCCCCTGAGGTCGACAGTGTCCCGATGTTACTGGTCGCCATCGCGGGTCTTGGCGCCAATGCCGCCTCGGCCTGGGTGTTGATGCGGGGTGGGGGCCACGAGCATCACCTGAACACGCGTAGCGCCTTTCTCCATGTGGTAAGCGATATACTTGGTTCAGTCGGCGCGATTACGGCCGCCCTCATAATGCTGGCAACCCGCTGGTTCTGGGTCGACCCCCTCCTATCCGTCGCGATTGGAGTGCTCATCCTCCGCAGTTCCTGGCAGTTGATGGCTGACTCGGTCAATGTTCTCATGGAGGCCACACCCGCACATATTGACCTTGCAGTGCTGCGAGATGCGATGGTCGCGGTCGACGGGGTGGAAAACGTGCATGACATCCATGTGCGGACGGTCACGTCGGGATTGATTGCGATGAGTGCGCACATAGAGATCACAGGGGGATCCGACTGGCATGATATCCTATTGGAAGAATCGAGGCTGCTGCGCAGTCGTTTCGGTATCGCGCATGTCACGCTTCAACCGGAACACCCGCATGCATTGCCTGAAGCGTTCCGTGGTTGCTCGCTCGATTCGACTGAGGGGCTCCAGGCCTGCCAGTTGGCGCTCGAGGATGAAGCGCACGAGCACGTAGGGCACGAGCACTAGTGAGCGGGGTAGGTGGGCCTGAACTTGTAGGACGTAGTGCGTAGTGCGTGGTGCGTGAATTGAGAGTGAGTTCGCCTTTCAGTTCGGGAGATGCCGTAACACCCTCGCCAGAAGAGCCTCGAGTCGCTCCCAGTGGGATCCCTTCCAGTAGATTTGTTGGCAGCTCTCGCACATCTTGAACTTGTCATAGTGACGGCGCGTCTCAAGCTGCAGGCGTCGTGCGACTTTCTCCTTCGCTACAGGTCGCAGGCGTCCGTTGCAGCGCGCGCAGCGCGAGAAGGGCGCGAGGTAGGCGCGTAACTCGAGACGGCCGGCTGTAAGCTATCAGTCATGTTCGGTTCCTGGCAGCCAAAATTGGGGGAGCGAAGTGAATCGGGACGTGTTATAATAGTAGTCAGTAGTCAGCCCGTGAGTGTAGGGCAGGGATATTGTACACTAGAATTTAGTAG